>NZ_QAIW01000234.1:1377-7752 GCF_003061285.1 Stenotrophomonas sp. HMWF003
GATTGCCGCCGTGGTGGCGATGATCGACGGCCGGCTGCTGCGCTCCTCCGGTTTCCTGCTGGTGGCGGCGGTGCTGACCCTGTTCGGCCTGATCCATTCGGTGGACCCGCGCGGCGGCATCTACCTGCCGTGGCAGCTGGTCGGATTGCCCAAGCTCATCATGTGGCAGTTCGCCGGGGCCTACGTGGCGCTGGCCGGGCTGCTGGCACTGCTGTCGCTGCAGAAGCAGCCGCGCGTGGATCACGACCCACGGTCGTGATCTACCGGTCGCCGTCCAGTTCCGGGTAATGGCGGAAAATGCCGTTGGTGTTGAACGCCAAACGGCGGTCGGAGGCCAGGTAGGCGGCGATGTTCGGTCGCCGCTCCACCCGGTCCTTGAGCGCGCGCAGCAACGGCAGGGTGGGCCACAGTGCCTGCATGCGCCGCGGGAACATGTAGTCCAGCCCGCTCAGCAGCTGGAACAGCGACAGGTCCACGTACGAATGCTCGCGCAGCGGATGACGCTCCCCGTTGTCCTTCAGCACAGCCTCGAAGTACGCCAGGAATTTCGGTAGCCGCTCGGCACGCATCGCCTCCGCACGTGCCTTCGCCTCGTGCTTCTGGTCTTCGTAGTACTTCGATGCGGCAATCGGGTGGTGGGTGTCGTGCACTTCGGCGACCAGGTCGGCGATGGTCAACTGCAGCAGCAGTGCCTGCTGTCGACGGGACGCCGCTTCGGGCACCAGGCCCAGTTCCGGCGCGAGGTGATCAAGGATCGCGCCGACCTGGGCAATCACCTGCCGGCCACTTTTCAGGAACGGCGGTGCGAAGGGGCGCAGGCCTTCTTCCTTGCCCTGCAGGAACGGCTGCATCACCGCGTCGCCATGCACGCGCGCCATGTCGGTGTAGGCCGCCCCCGCATCTTCCAGCGCGAGCCGGATGAACTCGCCACGGCCCTGGATGCCGGTCCAGTAGTACAGCTCGTAATGCATCACGGTGCTCCACAAGAACAGTGCACAGCATCGGCGCGCGCATGCAAAGCGGGCGTGAGCGTGGAGTGGTTGACGTGGCAGCGGTTCATCGCGGCTGCGGGATGATGCGGTGTCAACGCGCATGCTGCGGCCCTGCAGGTGCGCGGGGAACCCCGTCCGATGGCGGGGCTCATACGGTGTCCAGGCACGTGAAACGCGAGGTACGGCAACATGCAGAAGAGCGGAAAGGCGATCTGGCCGTGGGTGTTGGGTGTGGTGGTGATTGGCGGTGCGGGAACGTGGTTGTTCAGCGATACCCTGCGCGGTCTTGTCGATGACGTACAGGTGCCGGTGCAGACGCCCGCGGCGCAGCGTGCGGGCACGAAGAGACCGCCCGTTCCTGCATCCCCTGCGGCCCCTGCGCCGCCTTCCATCCAGCACCCGGTCGATCCCCGCGATGCGGCCGATCCGGCACTGCCCGCGCTGGCCGACAGTGATGGGCCGGTGTTCGACGCACTGGCGGCGCTGTTCAACGGCGACGGTGCACTGGCACTGCTGCTGCGCGACCATCTGGTCCAGCGCGTGGTGACCCACATCGACAATCTCGACAAGCCCAGCGTGCCGACGCCCGCGATGGCGGTGCGTGCGCTGCCGGGCAGCCTGCAGGTCGACACCGTGGAGGGCACCACGCACATCGCCGCAACCAACGCCGCGCGCTACGCCCCCTACGTGACGGCGTTCACCGCGTTGGACGCGGCTGCCGCGGGCAAGGCCTATGTGCGCGTCTACCCGTTGCTCCAGCAGGCGTATGCAGACCTGGGACAGCCCGACGCGTACTTCAATGACCGCGTAGTGGCGGTGATAGACCACCTGCTACAGACGCCGGAGCCGCCGCGGCCGTTGGCGGTGACACGCGACGAGCGCGGTCGCTATCGCTTCGTCGATCCTGCGTTGCAGTCCCGCTCGGTGGGGCAGAAGCTGCTGCTGCGCATGGATGCCGCGCAGGCGCGCGCGGTGAAGCAACAGCTGCGGGCACTCCGCGCGGTGCTCAGTCGCGGTTGATGGCGGCTACAGGGCGCGCAGGAACGCTTCCAGATCCTGCAGCTCCTGGCGGCTGAGTCCGCGCGGGCGCAGCAGCGGGTCCGGTTGCGGGAACGGCGGCGCGTCGGCAGCAGGCACTGCCGGCGCGCGTGGCTTGCCGCCGCCCACGTTGTAGAACGCCAGCACGCCGTCCAGCCGCGGCAACAGGCCGTTGTGCATGTAGGGCGCAGTGTTGGCCACCCCGCGCAGCGAGGGTGTGCGGAAGCGACCGCTGTCGGCGGGATCGCCGGTCACCTCGTAGCGGCCCAGGTCCTGGCGCGCGCGCCCGTGGAAATGCAGGCCCAGGTTGTGGAAGCCGTTGTCGGTCAGCGCCCGTCCGCTGTGGCAGTTCATGCACCCGGCGCGCGTGCGGAACAGGTGCAGGCCGCGCAGCTGCGCGTCGTCCAGCGCGCTGGGCTGGCCGCCGAGGAAGCGGTCGAAACGGTTACGGGTGGGGGCCAGGCTGCGCTCGAACGCGGCGATGGCCTGGGCCAGCTGGCGGGTATCCACGCGGTCGTCGCCGAACACGGTGGCAAAGGCGGTGCGGTAGTCGGCATCGGCGCGCACGCGGGTTGCCGCGTCCTCGGCACGGAAGGCCATCTCCTTCGGGTCGGCGATCGGCGCCAGCGCCTGGTCTTCCAGCGTGGCCGCGCGACCGTCCCAGAACAGCGTGTGTGCGTAACCGGCCATCGCCACGCTGGGGGCATTGCGGCGACCGGGTTGTCGGTCGTGGCCGAACGACACGCGCCGGCCATCGGCGAAGCCGAGGTCGCGTTCGTGGCAGGTGGCGCAGGCGATCTGCCCCGAGCGCGACAGGCGTGGGTCGTTGAACAGGCGCTGGCCCAGGGCGACCTTCGCCGGCGTGGTCGGGTTGTCGCGCGGTTCGGGCGGTGGCCCCAACGGGGCCAGTTCCTGCCACACCACGCCCGGCGCCACCTCTGGTGCCGGCCAGCCTGCACTGGGACCGCTGTAGAGCGCACGCAGGCACGCCGGGTCCGGGCGCGCCGGCAGGACGGCCGGGCAGGGGGTGTCGCGCGCGGGCAACGGCATGCCCGTGCCGCCCAGGAGCAGGGCGGCGACAAGCAGGATCAGGCGTGCAGGGCGGTGACGTGGCATCAGCTGGATGGACCGCCGCAGGCCGCGACGGCCATGCCCTCAGAATGAATAGCCCAGCTCCAGCCAGAAGCTGCGACCGGGTTCATAGAAGATGCTGCCCGCCGCGGCGGTTGCGGCCGTGCCCACGTTGGCGCGATTGAGTACGTTCTGGACCTCCACCCGCGCATACGCTTCCTGCTGCTGCGGCAGCGCCAGGCGGTATTCCAGGGTCGCATCCCAGCTCCAGGTGCCGGAGAACGTACGGCTGGTCAGGGTGGGCGCTGTAACGCCGTCGATGGTCTGTGCCGGACCGGTGGTGAAGCCCTCGAACCCCGCGCGGTAGCGGAAGAAGTTGTTCCAACTCAGGCCCAGCGCGGGGATCTCGGTGCGCGTGCTCAGGCGCGCGCTCCATGGCCGCAGGAACTGCGAGGCAGGCAGTTCATGCCGATACATGAGCGTGCCGTCCAGGCGCACCAGCTCGAACATGTCCAGGGCATCTTCGTAGCTGTTGTAGTTGCGCTTGACGTCGGTGCGGTCGGCCGAGAGCTGGACGCTGTTGCGCGTGCCCATCACCTCCCAGGGCTGCTGCGACGCGATGGATGCGGTCCAGATCTCAGCATCGCTGCGGCCGCCATTGGTGAACTCGTAGGTGTTGAGGTTGTAGAGGGCGCGGTCGGGGTCGTCGACCTTGCGCCGCAGGATGTCCTTGCGGGTCGCACGATTGACGTACTTCAGGTTGAACACCAGGCCGGCAGCCCGCTGGTCGATGCCGAGCGTCCACTCGTCGGTGTACGGTGAGTCGATGTCACGCAGGCGGTTGGTGGCCACATTCCAGGTGCGGGCGGCATCGTCCCACGACGTACGCGCGCTGCGGCGAACCAGGGTCTCACGCAGGCGGTCGCGGCCGTCGCGCAGCAGGTAGCTGTAGAAGCTGCGGCCGTAATACCGGTTGATGCCGGCATTGAGCACCGTGCGCTGGTCACCCCGTACGTCCCAGGCCGCCGCCAGACGCGGCGACAGTGTGGTCTGGCTCCAAATGGTATTGCGGTCCAGGCGCAGGCCGGGACGGAGGCTCCAGTTTCCCACCCGGATGTCGTCCTGCAGCCAGGCTTCGTACTCTTCTCCGCTGACCTCGAAGCGCCCGGCGTGGTAGCGCTGCTGTTGGGTGAAGTATTGGCCGGCCGCACCGCTGCGCAGCGGCGACAGCGAGCAGCTGAAGGTATCCACGGTGCCATCGGACAGGGTGCAGCTGCTGGTCACGCCGGTGGACAGGTACACCGAATGATCGTTCAAACGTTCGTAGCTGCCGTCCCGGCGCTGCACGCCCAGGCCCAGCTGCACGCGGTGCTCGGTGGTGCCGATCGAGAAAATCTCACGATCCACCACCATGCGGTAGCCGATGCGGCGGTCCCGCTGGTCGATGTTGCCGTAGCTGCCTTCGGAGCTGATGCCGGTGGGGCTCCAGTTGAATGCGTCGGAGCTGGCCCAGTTGCGCATGTAGTCCAGGTCGCTGCGCCGCGAGCTTTCCACGTCGCTGTAGTTCAACGTAGAGCGCAAGGTCCACGGGCCGTGGGACCAGTTGGCGCGCAGGCTGGCCGTAGGGCCGCCGGACCGGATGTCAAACCACGAATCACGCCCGTTCATGATGTAGTAGCGGTCATCGGTGGGCGCGTAGGACACGTTGGCAGCCAGCTCCAGGCCGTCATCGTTGTTCCAGTCCAGGGCAATGCTGGCGCTGGTGTTCTGCCGGGTCTGGGTCTTCTGGTTGACGTCATCGCCCGTGGAATCGCGGCCGCCGGAATAGGCGCGCAGCGGAATGTCCGAGTGGCTCCGGGTAACCGTGCCGATGATGCCCAGCCCGAACGACGTGCGGCCTTCCAGGCGCGCGCCCACGCGGTATTTGTCGTACTGCGGTTGGTAGGCGAACGTGGCCGATTCTTCGTAGCTGTCCTGCTGGGCATCATTGGCGATGATCTGGTCCCACGCCGAGCGCGCCATGCGCATCCACACCTTGCCGTGCAGGGCATCGCGGGCCTTGCGGCTGCGTGCATCGACCACGCCGCCGGTGAAACCACCGTAGCTGGCCGGGACGTTGGCGTCATACACCGTCAGCGATTCCAGCAGGTCCACGTCGACGGCAATGCCCTGGCTTGCGCTGGGCACGTCCACGGCGTTGTTGACGTTGCTGGGGCTGTCTGCGTTGACCGCCGGATCGATGTCATTGTTGATCGTCGCGCCATCTAGCAGGAACAGGTTCTGGTAGTAGGGCGCGCCGTTGATGGAGAAATCGTCCGGGCGGATCTCGCCCATGTTGCGGCTGCTGCGGCCGGTATCGTTGAACTGCACGGCCGGGTTGCTGCGTAATGCGGTAGCGATGTCGCCGTTGCCTTTCACCTGGGCCTGCAGCGCGTCGGCATCCAAGGTCATGCCCTGGCCATAGGGCAGGGGCTGCGGCAGATAGGTGCCCGGGGCGGAGGTGCCCACGCGCAGCGGCGCGGTCACGCGCGGTCCGGCCACTTGATGCACGGTGTAGCTGCCGTCGTCCCGACGCTCGGCGCGCAATCCGGTCCCCTGCAGCAGGGCGGCAAAGCCGGCCTCCACGCCAAGGCCGTCGGCGATGAGCGGCGCCAGGCGCCCCTGGGTCAGGGCAGGGTCGAAGGACAGGGCCACGCCGTGGCGCGCGGCGAAGGTGCCCAGCGCGCTGCCCAGCGGCGTGCTACCGCGCAGCACCGTGGTTTCGGTCACGGGGGCGGTCTGGGCGAAGGCCGGGCTGGCCACCAGCGCCACGGCCAGCAGGCTGAGGCGGAAACGGGTTCGGATCACAGGCATGGGAGAGGCCGACGGAAAAGGGGTTCATCTCCTTTGCCACCCGACATCGATAAAAGTGTCATTCGCGCTTTTCCGCAGCGCGCAGACGGATGGCCAGGCCGTGTTCCACCTGCACCGGACAGGTGTCCGCCAACATCGACAGGCTGCGGTCCAGGTCATCCAGCGGGAAGGCACCGGAAACCGGAAGCGCTGCAATCGCGGGATCCACCCGCAGCCAGCGGTGGTGGTAGCGCCCCAACTCGGCCAGCAGTGCCTGCAGGGGCAGGCTGTCGGCCACCAGCATGCCCTGCGTCCAGGCGTCGCTGCCGGCGGGGGCGGGCAACGGCGCCGGCAACTCCGTGGCGTGCCAGCGCACCTGCTGCCCCGCTTCCACGCGTCGACTGGCGGTGTCGGCCGTGACCTGCACGGCCCCCTCCTGCAC
>NZ_QAIW01000234.1:7762-18786 GCF_003061285.1 Stenotrophomonas sp. HMWF003
GCTGAAGCGCGTGCCCAGCGCCCGCAGCATTCCCTGCGGCGTGGCCACCCGGAAGGGGCGCGCTGGCCGCTGCGGATCGATGGCGGTGTCGATGTGGATCTCGCCCTGGCGCAGGCGCACCAGACGTTGTTGCCCATCGAAAGCCACGTCCACCGCGCTGGCCGTGGCCAGGTGCAGCACGCTGCCATCGTCCAGTACCACGCGCCGCCGCTCGCCGACGGCGGTCCGCACGCTGGCGTCCCATGCGGCCTGGTCCCACAGCCGCCACGCCAGCAGACCGCCCAGTGGTGCCCCCAGCAGCACCCCGACCACGCTGCGCAGCACTGCGCGGCGGCCGCGGGAGACCGGTGCCTGTAACGCACGCTGGGCAAGCGGGGCAGGCACCTGCGCGGTCAGCGTCATCAGCTGTTCGGCGCGCTGCCAGGCACGGGTGTGGTCGGGGTGGGCGTCGTGCCAGTGCCGCCACTGCTGATGGACGGCGACGCTGGCGTCTTCGTGCAGGCGCATCATCCACTCGGCCGCCTGCTCCAGCACCGCGGGCGACAGCGCAGCAGGCTGGACCGGCTCAGGGTGCATGCAGCAGGCAGCCCAGCAGGGCGCGTTTCATGTGTCGCTTGACGGTGGACAGGGACAGGCCCAACCGGTCGCTGATGGCGTCATAGCGCAGGCCGTCGAACTGAGCCAGCACGAACACGCGGCGCGCCATCGTCGGCAGGCCGTCCAGCATGGCGTCGATCTGCTGAAGCGCTTCGCGCACCAGCGCCTGTTCTTCCAGGGAGGGCAGGACGGCCTCGGGAAACTGGGCCAGATACTCCAGGTACGCCCGCTCCAGCGCTTGGCGCCGGAACCAGTTGGCCGCCAGCCCGCGCGCCACCGTGGTCAGGAACGCGCGCGGCTCCCGCAGGGCCGCCAGGTCACGGTCCTGCAGCAGGCGCGCGAAGGTGTCCTGGGTGAGATCGGCCGCGGTTTCCCGGCAGCCCACGCGGCCGCTCAGCCAGCCGTGCAGCCAACTGCGGTGGTCCCGGTAAAGGGCGCCCAGGTGCTCGCGTTGTGCCTGCATGGGATGCCTTGGAAATGCGGACGCCACGCCGCGTCCGAGTCGATGGGAATGAGAATGATTCGCAAGTATGGCAATACGGAGGCTGTATTGCCAGTGCCGGTTTGTCTTGAATCACTGCGCGACAACCGCATATCCGTTACATCTGCCAGCCACGCTGGCCATGACATGAAAGAGGAATTCCCCATGCGGATGGACAAGCTCACCTCGCGTTTCCAGCAGGCGCTGGCAGACGCCCAGTCGCTGGCCGTGGGCCGCGACCACAACATCATCGAACCGGTGCACGTCTTCACCGCGCTGCTGGACCAGCAGGGCGGCAGCACGCGCCCGCTGCTGTCCCAGGCCGGGGTCAACGTGCCGGTGCTGCGCGAGCGCCTCAACGAGGCGATGGAAGCGCTGCCCAAGGTATCCGGGCAGGAAGGCAACCTGTCGATCGGCAATGACCTCAACCGGTTGCTCAACACCACCGACAAGCTGGCCCAGCAGCACGGCGATGCCTTCATTGCCAGCGAGTGGTTCGTGCTGGCGGCCCTGGACGACAGCGGCACGCTGGGCATGGCGCTGCGCGCTGCCGGTGCCGACAAGACCCGCATCGACGCGGCGATCGACAAGATCCGCGGCGGCGAAAGCGTGCAGTCGGAAAATGCCGAAGACCAGCGCCAGGCGCTGGAAAAGTACACCATCGACCTGACCGCGCGTGCCGAGAGCGGCAAGCTGGACCCGGTGATCGGGCGCGACGAGGAAATCCGCCGCACCATCCAGGTGCTGCAGCGCCGGACCAAGAACAACCCGGTGCTGATCGGCGAACCCGGCGTGGGCAAGACCGCGATCGTGGAAGGCCTGGCCCAGCGCATCATCAACGACGAAGTGCCCGAAGGCCTGCGCGGCAAGCGCGTGCTGTCGCTGGACATGGGCGCGCTGATTGCCGGTGCCAAGTTCCGCGGTGAATTCGAAGAGCGCCTCAAGGGCGTGCTGAACGACCTGGCCAAGAGCGAAGGGCAGGTAATCCTGTTCATCGACGAACTGCACACCATGGTGGGCGCGGGCAAGGCCGATGGCGCGATGGATGCCGGCAACATGCTCAAGCCGGCGCTCGCGCGCGGCGAACTGCATTGCGTGGGCGCCACCACGCTGGACGAGTACCGCAAGTACATCGAGAAGGACGCCGCGCTGGAGCGCCGCTTCCAGAAGGTGCTGGTGGGTGAGCCCAGCGTGGAAGACACCATCGCCATCCTCCGCGGGCTCAAGGAAAAATACGCCGTGCACCACGGCGTGGAAATCACCGACCCGGCGATCGTCGCGGCGGCCACGCTGTCGCACCGCTACATCGCCGACCGGCAGCTGCCCGACAAGGCCATCGACCTGATGGACGAGGCCGCCTCGCGCATCCGCATGGAGATCGACTCCAAGCCCGAAGAGCTGGACCGCCTGGAGCGGCGCCTGATCCAGCTGAAGATCCAGCGCGAAATGCTCAAGAAGGAAAAGGACGAGGCCTCGCGCCAGCGCCTGGCCGACCTGGAAAGCGACATCGATGCGCTGGAGCGCGAGTTCTCCGACCTCAATGAAATCTGGAAGTCGGAGAAGGCCACGCTGCAGGGCGCCACCAGGATCAAGGAGCAGATCGAGCATGCCAAGCTCGAGCTGGAGTCGGCCCAGCGCCGCCAGGATTTCGGCCGCATGAGCGAAATCCAGTACGGCCAGTTGCCGCAGCTGGAAAAGCAGCTGGCCGCGGCGCAGGAAGTGGAGACCACCGAGTTCAAGCTGGTGCAGGACCGGGTCACGGCCGAGGAAATCGCCGAGGTGGTGTCGCGCTGGACCGGCATTCCGGTCAACCGCATGCTGGAAGGCGAGCGCGACAAACTGCTGCGCATGGAGCAGATGTTGCATGAGCGGGTGGTGGGGCAGGAGGAGGCGATCAAGGTCGTGTCCGACGCGGTGCGGCGTTCGCGTGCCGGGCTGTCCGATCCGGACCGTCCCAGCGGTTCGTTCCTGTTCCTCGGCCCCACCGGCGTGGGCAAGACCGAGCTGTGCAAGGCGCTGGCCGAGTTCCTGTTCGACAGCACCGACGCGATGATCCGCATCGACATGAGCGAGTTCATGGAGAAGCACAGCGTTGCGCGCCTGATCGGTGCACCGCCGGGGTATGTGGGCTACGAAGAAGGCGGCTACCTCACCGAGGCCGTGCGTCGCCGTCCGTATTCGCTGATCCTGCTGGATGAGGTGGAGAAGGCGCACCCGGATGTGTTCAACATCCTGTTGCAGGTGCTCGACGACGGCCGCCTCACCGACGGCCAGGGCCGTACGGTGGACTTCCGCAACACTGTCATCGTGATGACCTCCAACCTGGGCTCGCACCAGATCCAGGACATGAGTGGCGACGACACGCCGGAGGCCTACACGCAGATGAAGGCCGCGGTGATGGGCGTGGTGCAGGCGCACTTCCGCCCGGAGTTCATCAACCGCCTGGACGACATCGTCGTGTTCCATCCGCTGGACAAGGTGCAGATCAAGCAGATCGCCCGCATCCAGATGCAGGGCCTGGAGAAGCGCCTGGCCGAACGCGGGCTGCGCATCGAGGTCAGCGACGCGGCTTTCCAGCTGCTGGGCAACGTCGGCTTCGATCCGGTCTACGGCGCGCGGCCGCTCAAGCGTGCGATCCAGTCGCAGCTGGAAAATCCGCTGGCGCAGAAGATCCTGTCCGGCGCGTTCGTCAGTGGCGAGGTGATCCAGGTCGATGCGGCCGAGGGCAAGCTGGTCTTCAACAAGGGCTGAGCCCGCATCGCGCAGCCACCCAAGGGTCCGGTGACACGCGTCACCGGACCTTTTTTTTGCGGTCGGCGACGCCCGACGCGCCTTACCAGCGGTACTGGTAGCCGCTCATCGCCCCCAGCTGGGTCTTGCGCTGCACGATCGGGCTGTCGGCGGCATCGCCCAGCAGGCGGTTGCCTTCCACGCCAATGAACCAGCTGCTGCTGACAGAGAGCGGGCGCACCCATTTCAGGCCGACCCCGGCGCTGGTCAGGCCGGCCGACGGGGTGTACCGGGCGAAGCCGCTACGTGCCGACTGCGCCGCGCTCACGCCGTACCATGTCTGCACATAGCCGGCGTCACCGTATGCGGTGGAGGCACGAACGCTGAGACTGCCACCGGCAACATCGAACAACGGCACCTCCAGCGACAGCTGGACCTGCCGGGTGGCCAGCCCGTTGTCACCGCGGTCCTTGTCCCTGGGCGCGTGCTGCACGCTGGCACTCAGCAGGGTCGGCCCGAGCGAGAGACTGCCATCCACACCCGCCAGCGCCCGTGTATGGATCTCACCCATGCCGCGAAGGTAGTCCGAGCCGCCCAGCAGCGCGTCCTTGTCGCGCCGGCTGCCGCTGCCGCCGAGGTAGGCGCGGACGCTGCCGCGCTCGCCCAGCGTGGTGCCCCAGCCCAGCCCGCTGCTACCGAGAAACCAGCCGCCCGGCGCGCTGATTTCAAACCCCAGCTGCGGCACGGCGGTGTATTCGTCGCTGCCGCTGTAGCGCGGCGCCACGCCGGCACCGGCCATCACCTCGAACCCCCAGCGGTCCGGGGTGGGGGTGGCGGCCTTGGCCGAGGTGAGGGTCATCAGGCTTACGGGCGCCAGGGCCAGGATCAGGCAAATGGAATTCATGCTTACTCTCTGCAGGGGAATGGACGCTGCAGTGGGAGGCCGGTGCGATCAAGCGCGATCCGGATGCGACTGCAGGGCTGGCATCTTGGCGATGCCGGCGCGGCCGTTCTTTCCCGATTTGTAGGAGAGTTGTAAGCAGATGTAACCGGAGCAGGGCGCGGTTCAGGCCTTCGGCATCGGCCAGCGGATATCCAGCCGCGCTCCGCCCAGCGATGCCCGCGCAACCCGCACCTCGCCCCCATGGCGTTCGGCGATGCGGCGCACGATCGCCAGCCCCAGGCCGAAGCCGCCGGTGTCCCGGCTGCGGCTGTCATCCAGGCGGGTGAACGGCTGCAGCACGCGTTGCCAGTCGGCTTCGGCGATGCCCTCACCATCGTCCTCCACGCGCAGTGCCCAGCAGCCATCGCCTTCCAGCACGCTGATCTCCACACGGGTACGGGCGTGTCGCAGCGCGTTGCACACCAGGTTGCTCAGGGCCAGTTGCATCAGGCGCGGCTCCATGCCCACCTGGTCTGGGCGGCAGCTGACCACGTGGAGCGCAATGCCCGTGGCGTCGGCCTCGCGCTGCGGATCGGCCAGGGCCTGTTCCAGCCAGGGGCGCGCATCCACCTGCTGCCACGGGCGATGATCGCCGCGGTGTTCCAGCCGTTCGTAGGCCAGCAGCTCGCTCACCAGCCGATTGAGTTCGGCCAGGTCGCTGCGCATGCCGTCAAGCAGGGCCGGGCGTTGCGCGTCGCCCGCCTCCTCGACCAGGTCAAGCCCGAAGGCCAGGCGGGCGACCGGCGTGCGCAGTTCGTGCGAGATGGCGTGCGTAAGATCGCGCTGACCCTGCACCAGCTGGGCCACCTTGGCGGCCATCCGGTTGGAATGCTCCACCACCACGCGGATCTGCGAGCGCGGTGACACCTGCGCGCGGGCATGCAGTTCACCGGCACCGATACGGTCGGCATGCCCGCGCAGGATGTCCAGATCGCGCCAGAGCAGGCGCACCCACAGGTAGATGCTGGCCCCCAGCAGCGACAGGATGCCAATGTAGGCCAGCACCGTACTGTGCAGGGTCATGGTGACCTCGCCGGGCAGATGCAGGCCCAGCCAGCGGCCCTGGGGGCTGTCGATCGGCAGCAGCACGGTCTGGAACCGGTCGCGGACCACGAAGCCCTGCGTCCGCACGGCCGCCTGCTCCTGCGCGTCCAGGGGCGGAGCAGCGTCAAGCAGGGCCAGGTCGATCCCGTAGTGTGGTTGCCAGCGGGCCAGCTGGGCGTGCTGCGCCTCCACGCTGCGCCCGGCCAGGCCCTCCCGCAGGGTATGGACCTGGCCGCGCATCTGCTGCGCGAAGGTCGCTTCGGCCAGCGGCGAGTAGATCCGGTCCAGGAGCATGTTGAGTGCAAGCACCGACAGCACGAAGCAGGCCCCGGTGATCAGCCACAGCCGCAGGAACAGGCGGATCATCGGCTTACCATCCGGCCGGGCTGAACTGGTAGCCGCGCCCCCAGATGGTCTTGATCCGGCGCGGCTCGCGTGGGTCGTCACCGAGCTTGCGGCGCAGCTTGCCGATGCAGACGTCCACGCTGCGGTCCAGCCCATCGAAGCCGATGCCGCGTACCGCCAGCAGGATCTGGTCGCGCGAGAGGATCTGCCCGGGCTGGCTGGCCAGCACCCACAGAATCTCGAACTCGGTGGTGCTGAGGTCGATGCGCTGTTGGGCGTGGGTGACTTCGCGCTGCGCGCGGTCGATGCACAGGCTGCCGAAGCTGGCCTTGCTGCGGGTGGCGCCGCCGGGCTGCTGGCGGCGCAGCAGTGCGCGCAGGCGGGCCAGCAGCAGGCGCGGCTCGACCGGCTTGAGCACATAGTCGTCCGCGCCCGATTCCAGCCCCAGCACCTGGTCCACGTCGTCTTCGCAGGCGGTCAGGATCAGGATCGGCACATCGGAAAACGCGCGGATCTGGCGGCACACTTCGATCCCGCCCATGCCGGGCAGCATCAGGTCCAGCACCACCACCTGCGGCGACAACCGGTGGCAGGCCTCCACGGCCAGATCACCGCGATGCACCGGCACCACCGCGAATCCATGCTCGCCCAGGTAACGCTGCACCAGCTCGCCAAGGCGACGGTCGTCTTCCACCAGCAGAACCTGCGGCAACGTGGGCGGCAGGCTGTCGGGCATCCATTGCACTGCGGACATCGTCCGGGGTTCCTTGCCGGTAATGGGCGGCGGGTGTCGCCCTTGGGCGGCGCAGCCTAGCAATGGCCTGCCCCTGATCGCTGAACCTCGGGCAACGGTCACCATGCGCCGGCGTGCGGTGGCGGCATCGATGCAGATCACGACCGCCTCTAAGCCCATGCGCAATGGGCATGAGCGGGCGCGTGCATACGCGCGCTGCTCGGGTATCGTCGGCGTTCAACCGGAGGAGGCGCGATGTCAGAGCACGGCAGTCCCGAGCAGGCCCCAACGCCGCCGCAGTGGCGTGCGGAAACCATTGCCGTGCACGGCGGCTACAAACCCGACCCCACCACGCGCGCGGTGGCGGTGCCGATCTACCAGACCGTGGCCTACGCCTTCGACGACACCCAGCATGGCGCGGACCTGTTCGACCTGAAGGTGCCGGGCAACATCTACACCCGCATCATGAACCCCACCACCGACGTGCTGGAGCAGCGCATCGCCGCACTCGAGGGCGGTATCGGCGCGCTGGCGCTGGCCTCCGGGCAGGCGGCCATTACCTACGCCATCCAGACCATCGCCGAGGCCGGCGACAACATCGTCTCTTCCAACGCGCTGTATGGCGGCACCTACAATCTGTTCGCGCACACGCTGCCGCAGTTCGGCATCCAGACCCGGTTTGCCGACTACAACGACCCCGAGGCGTTCGCGGCGCTGATCGACGACCGTACCAAGGCGGTCTTCGTCGAGTCGATCGGCAACCCGCGCGGCAACATCACCGATATCGAAGCGGTGGCGAAGATCGCCCACGCGCACGGCGTGCCGGTGATCGTGGACAACACCGTGGCCACCCCGTACCTGCAGCGCTCGTTCGATTTCGGCGCGGACATAGTGGTGCACTCGCTGACCAAGTACCTCGGTGGCCACGGCACCAGCCTGGGCGGCGCCATCGTCGATTCGGGCCGCTTCCCGTGGGCCGAGCACAAGCAGCGCTTCCGGCGCTTGAACGAGCCGGACGTGAGCTACCACGGGGTGGTCTATACCGAAGCCCTAGGGCCAGCGGCCTACATCGGCCGCGCGCGCGTGGTGCCATTGCGCAATACCGGCGCGGCGATTTCACCGTTCAATTCCTTCCTGATCCTGCAGGGCATCGAGACCCTGGCGCTGCGCCTGGACCGGATCAACGCCAACGCACTGGCGGTGGCCACGTTCCTGCGCGACCACGCCAAGGTCGACTGGGTGAACTATGCCGCGCTGCCGGACCATCCCGAGCATGCGCTGGTGCAGAAGTACCTGCGTGGCCACGGCTCGGGCGTGCTCACCTTCGGCCTGCCCGGTGGCCGCGCGGCCGGCGCGCGCTTCCTGGATGCGTTGCGGCTGTTCACCCGGCTGGTGAACCTGGGCGATGCGAAGTCACTGGCCACCCATCCAGCCTCGACCACCCATCGGCAGCTGGATGCGGCCGAGCTGGAGAAGGCCGGGGTCAGTGAGGACACCGTGCGGCTGTCGATCGGCATCGAACATATCGACGACCTGCTTGCCGACCTGCAGCAGGCGTTGGCGAAGGCGTAGAGGTGGTGCCCACGGCGGCCGGTGCGGGCCGGCCGTCGTGGGGTTTTTCCGGCAGAACCACGTTCTGCCTGGAGGGGCGCTACCATCCGGGTGACGGCCCTCCAACTGCGCAAGATCGGCCACGCGCCGTGGCGGGCACCGACGCATGCTGGACGTCACCCCGACACGGAGCCCGTCATGAGCCGCATTGCCCAGCTACGCCAACGCCACGGCATCGACCGTGTGATTGCCCACCTGCAGCAGTGCCTGCGTAGCGGCGAGCCCTTGCCCGACCTGGATGCGCTGGCCGCCATCGCGCACCAGTCGCCCTTCCATTTCCATCGCCTGTACCGCGCGCTGACCGGCGAAACCCCGGGGCGCACCGTGGCCCGCCTGCGCCTGCTGCGCGCGCTGCAGCTGCTGGCCCACGCCGACAGCCGGGTAACCGAGGTTGCGCTGGAGGTGGGCTTTGAAAGCCCGCAGGCGTTGGCGCGCGCGTGTCGGCAGGCGCTCGATGCCACGCCCAGCGCGCTGCGCGACGATGCGGCGCTGCGCGCCCACTGGCAGCACCGGCTGTCGTTGCCTGCCGGCGACGGTAACGACGACACGACCCCGCTGCAGGTGCAGGTGACCGCGCTGGAGCCGTTCGACGTGGTGGTACTGCGCACGCGGGGTGCCTTCGACGACCTCGACCAGGCGTTCGGGCGGGTGTATGCCTGGGCCGCGGAACAGGGCCTGGCCGACCACCTGCAGGCGCTGGTGGGCATCGCGCTGAACGACCATCGCGATGTGCCGGCCGATGCGTGCGAATTCGAATGCGGCATGGGCTTTGGCCGCGCCCTGGCCGACCTCCCGGCGCCCTTGCGCGCGCTGACCCTGGGCGGTGGCGCGTATGCCGTGCTGCGCCATGTGGGCCCCTATGGCGGGTTGGAAGCGGCCACCGACGCACTGCTGCGCCAGTGGCTGCCCGACAGCGGCCGCGCCCTGCGCGATGCGCCGCTGTACTACCACTATCTGGATGATCCCGAAGACGTGCCCGAGGCGATCCTGCGCGCGGACATCTGCGTGCCGCTGCGCTGACCGGACGCAACGTCGGTACGCGGTGCCGGCATGAAACGCAGCCACCCATGGGGTGGCTCTACCGGGGATACATCAATGCGGCGGTGTGTTGTGCATCGACGGGGTGATCGTGGCGCACCGGCGTGTCGGTCCCCGGCGTATCGACCTGGCGGTGCCTGCTGCACAGACGTACCGGGGGTAGAGCCACCCCATGGGTGGCTGCACGGGATGCCGGAACCCGCATGTGATGCGTCAATGCGGCGGTATGTTGTGCATCGACGCGGCGATGCGTGGCGCACCGGCGTGTCGGTATCCGGCGTACCGACGTGGCGGTGCCTGCTGCATCGCCGCACCGGGGGTAGAGCCACCCCATGGGTGGCTGCACGGGATGCCGGAACCCGGATGTGATGCGCCAATGCGGCGGTGTGTTGTGCATCGACGCGGCGATGCGTGGCGCACCGGCGTGTCGGTATCCGGCGTACCGACGCGGCGGTATCCGGTGATGCGTCTATGCGACCCGCGCATGGCGGCGCGTTACACCACCGGGATGCTGTGCTTGCCCATGGTGCGGTACGGCGGGGTGGCCATGACCATTTCGGCCAGCGAATAGGCCAGCTCGCGCTCGGCCATCACCGTGCCGTCGGCACCGTGCTCCAGCAGGTGCTTCACTTCCGCATCGCTGTGCGCACGCGCCAGCAGGGTCAGGCCCGGGTTGAGCGCGCGCAGCTTGGCCAGGGTTTCGCCGGCCTCCAGCGGCTGCGGAATCGCCAGCACCGCGATCTTCGCGCGCTCGGGGTGGGCCTCGGCCAGTACCTTGTCCGAGGCGGCGCTGCCGCGGATGCCGGGCAGGCCGGCCGCGTGTGCTTCGGCCACGTGTTCCTTGTTGTCGTCGATCACCAGCACCGGCACGCCGCGGTCGCGCAGCACCTGCGCCAGCGCGCTGCCGACGCGGCCGTAGCCGATCACGATGGCATGGTCGTGCAGGTCCAGCGACGGGCCTGGCGGCAGATCCGTTTCCACCGCCGTCGGGGTGGTTTCCTGGTGCTTGAGCAGCCAGCGATCAAGCAGACCGAACACCACCGGGTTGAGCATGATCGAGATCAGCGCGCCGGCCAGTACCAGCGCTTGCCCGGTGGGCGGCAGAATCTTCAACGTCACGCCGAGGCCGGCGATGATGAAGGCGAACTCACCGATCTGCGCCAGGCTGGCCGAGATGGTCAGCGCGGTGCCGGTGGGGTGGCCGAACGCGCGCACGATCACGAACGCGGCGGCGGACTTGCCGAACATGATGATCGCCGCGGTGGCCAGCACCTGCCAAGGATGCTCGATCAGGATGGCCGGGTTGAACAGCATGCCCACCGAGACGAAGAACAGCACCGCGAACGCATCGCGCAGCGGCAGCGAATCGTTGGCGGCCTTGTGGCTCAACTCCGATTCGTTGAGCAGCATGCCGGCGAAGAACGCACCCAGTGCGAAGGACACGCCGAACAGCATCGCCGAGCCGAACGCCACGCCCAGCGCGATGGCCAGTACCGCCAGGG
>NZ_QAIW01000234.1:18796-21706 GCF_003061285.1 Stenotrophomonas sp. HMWF003
GAGCCGGTGCTGGCAATGCGCTCCAGGATCCACGGAATGACCCGGCGGCCGACCACCAGCATCACCGCCACGAACAGCCCCAGCTGCACGAACGTCCAGCCGATGCTGGCCAGCACGCTGCCGAGGGTGTGGGTTTCATTGGCCGAGTCCGGCCCGAATACACCGGCCAGGACCGGCATCATCACCAGCGCCAGGACGCAGGCGAGGTCCTCGACGATCAGCCAGCCCACCGCGATCTTGCCGCGCTGGGTTTCCAGCAGGCGGCGTTCTTCCATCGCGCGCAGCAGCACCACGGTACTGGCGGTGGCCAGCGCGAAGCCGAACACCACGCCGTGGATGACCGGCCAGCCCATCAGCGCCGCCAGGCCCCAGCCGAGCAGGGTAGCCACCAGGATCTGCCCGATCGCGCCGGGAATGGCGATCGCCTTCACCGCCATCAGGTCTTTCAGCGAGAAATGCAGGCCCACCCCGAACATCAGCAGCATCACGCCGATTTCGGCCAGCTGGTTGGCCAGGGCCTGGTCGGCGACGAAGCCAGGGGTGAACGGTCCTACGCAGATGCCCGCAACCAGATAACCGACCAGGGGAGACAAACGCAGCTTGTTGGCCAGCGCGCCGAGAATGAAGGCGAGCCCAAGGCCAACGGCAACGATGTTGATCAGGTCGGTGTCATGGTGCATCGGGGCTCGCAGAAATAGGGGATGTCCCGATTTTCACCGATGCGGCCGATCCGGGCAAACATCGCGTGCCGCAGTGCTGGTATGTCCCTGTGGTCAGGTGATGTGCTGTCCGGGACAGGCGCGCATGACAGGCATGAATGCGCGGAATCGCGCTGTTGCGAGGCCAAAACGCACATGCCCCGGGGGACCGCGGCATGGGAAAACCGGTGTTGCCGGCCAGCGGCCGGCAACCACGCGATGCCCTATTACCACTTGTAGGTGATGCGACCGTACACGTAGGCGCCGTTGAAGCCGTACGGCGAGTAGTTGCTGTACGGCAGCATGCCCCAGGTGGAATTCTGCAGGTCCACGGTGCGGTCGGGGTACTCGTCCAGCAGGTTGTCCGCGCCCAGGGTGAGGGCCCAGTTCTCGCTGGGCTTGTAGCTCACCGACGCATCCAGCACCCACGAGCCGTCGTAGGTCTGGTCGCGCAGGGCAGTAGCCGAGTTGCGCACGGTGAAGCTGCCGTAGCGCGTGGCGGCCAGGTTCAGGTCCCAATGATCGCTGCGCCAGGTACCGCTGAGGATGGTCTTGTTGCGCGGGTAGCTGTCTTCGATGCGGCCGATTTCGTCGCGGCCGATCAGCGACTGGGTGATGCCCAGCGTGCCGAACACCGGCGGCGAGGCGATGAACTTCTTCACCTCGGTGTCGTTGTAGCTGTAGGCCGCGGTCAGTTCCAGCGTGCTGGCGCTGAATGGGATCGAGTAGCTGGACACGGCATCGATGCCGCGGGTGCGCGTGTCCACGCCGTTGGTGAAGTAGGAGAACGCGGTGACCCCGGGCAGCCCCAGGCCGGCCAGCAGCGAATTGGCGGCGGCATTGGTGGTGATGTTGGTGGACAACACGATGCGGTCGTCGATGTCGATCTGGTACGCATCCACCGTCAGGTACAGGCGATCGATCGGCTGCAGCACCAGGCCCAGGCTGTAGGAGGTGGAGCTTTCGGCCTTCAGCGGGCTGGCGCCCAGCGCCTGTGCCGCGGCACTGGTGGTGGGGAACGTGCCGCGCTCGACGAAGGCACCGTTGATGATCGTGCTGGTGACCGCCTGGTAGCTCTGCTGGGCCAGGGACGGGGCGCGGAAGCCGGACGAGGCGGTGGCGCGCAGCGCGACCTTGTCGGTGAACGCATAGCGTGCCGACAGCTTGCCGGAGAACTTGTCGCCGAAGTCCGAGTAATCCTCGTAGCGCCCGGTCACGCCGGCCGAGAACTTGTCGGTGAGGTCGGCTTCCAGCCCGGCATACACCGCGTAGTTGTGGCGGTCGGCGTCCACCGCGTTGAGCGGGGTGAAGCCGCCGAAGCCCTGCGCGCCGCTACCGAAGTAAGCGTTCGCTTCACCGGCGGACTGCTCCCAGTTCTCGCGGCGGTACTCGCCGCCGAAGGACAGCGTGACCGGGTAGGCCAGGCCCCAGTCCAGCGACTTGGTCAGGTCGGCGTTGAAGATGTCCTGGGTGTACTTCAGCGCACCGTCGTAGAACGAACGCGGGCTGGTCAGGCCGAGGCTGTAGTTGATGCTGTTGCGGGTGTGGAAATCGATGGTGTTCTCGCCGTGGTTGGCGCTCACATCCCAAGTCCAGCCGCTGTCGGTGTTGCCCTTGACCCCGGCCACCAGCGAGCGGTCCTTGGAGTACTGGTTGATCTGCGGCACGAAGCCGTCCGGGTAGGTCTGCGCCAGCAACGGGCCCTGGCCGCTGTTGGTGCGCGAGCGGTAGAACGCGAACGAGGTGATGTCGCGGTTGCTGGCCATCGCCGTGGCGTAGGCAGACACGTGGTCGCTGAACTGGAAGCTGGCGTTGACCGAGGCGGCGGTGGCGTCCACCCGCGGGTCGCCCACCACGAAGGTGGTCTGGCCGATGTCGGGGAAATTGCCGGTGTTCGGCGTGGTGCCCTGGTACGGGCCGGCACGATTGCTCTCGTCCTGCTGCAGAATCTGCCCGGCCACGTGCACGCTGCCGCGGCCGTCGGCGAAGCCGATCCCGGCATCGCCGGAGAGCTGGTACTTGTTGCCGTCGCCGGCCGAGTACTGGCCCGCGTCCACGGCCAGGCTGCCGCCGGCGGACGAGCCCTTCAGCACGATGTTGACCACGCCGGCAATCGCGTCCGAGCCGTACTGGGCCGAGGCACCATCGCGCAGCACTTCCACCCGCTCGATCGCCGAGATCGGGATCGCGTTGATGTCCACTGCCGACGAGC
>NZ_QAIW01000234.1:21716-24086 GCF_003061285.1 Stenotrophomonas sp. HMWF003
CGGCCGATGCTGCCGTTGACGTTGATCTGCGCCGAGGTATGCCGGCGCTTGCCGTTGACCAGCACCAGCACCTGGTCCGGCGACAGCCCGCGCAGCTGCGCCGGGCGGATGCCGCTGGTGCCGTCGGTGAGGGCCGGGCGCGGGAAGTTCAGCGAGGGCAGGGCGCGCGACAGCGCGGTGGCCAGCTCGGTGGTACCGGTGGACTGCAGCGCTTCGGGGGTGATGATGTCGATCGGCGACTGCGATTCGGCCACGGTGCGGTCGGCGACCCGGGTGCCGGTGACGATGATGGTGTCCAGCGTGTTGGCGGCGGTGCGCGCAGGGGCGTCCTGGGCGCTGGCGGCGAAGCTGGAGGCACCGAGCACGACAGCTACGGCGGCGGCGAGCGTACTGGTCTTGCGGTTCATCTGGGCGTGGCTCCGGTAGGGACGATGCGGCACCGGAACGACATCTCGACGGCATGAAGCGGGTCGGCGAAGGCGGGTGTTGCGGTGCGCAATAAATGAATTAACGGGATATTCATCGCTTGTCAAATAACCGCCATGTCGACAAAAAACGTTGCAGAAGCAACCATTTACGTGAACTGGCGGGCCCGACATCAGGGTCCCGGGGAAGCGCAGGCAGGGTCGTGGGAGAGAGGAACGAGGCCTGCTGCGCATCCCGGGGCGCGTCAAGTATTCGTTAACGTTAGAATTACGTCGCAGGAAGGGTGCTCACCAGCACATTCCATTCCGTTATATGGACCCCCCAAGATGATTTCCCTTCGTAACTTCGCCTTGCGCCGTGGCGAGCGGCTGCTGTTGTCCAATGTCGACCTGACCCTGCACGCGGGGTACCGCGTTGGCGTCGTCGGCCGCAACGGTGCCGGCAAGTCCAGCCTGTTTGCCGCCGTCAAGGGCGAGCTGGAGGCGGACAAGGGCGATGTCGACCTGCCCGGCAAGGTCCGCATTGCCAGCGTGGCCCAGGAAACCCCCTCGCTGCCCGACCCGGCGCTGCAGTTCGTGCTGGAGGGCGACACCGAGGTGGCCGCGGTCATGCGCGAAGAGGCCGAGGCCGCCGCGCGCGAAGACTGGGAAGCAGTGGCCACCGCGCACCAGAAGATGGCCGAGATCGGCGCGTACGACGCCGAGGCCCGTGCCGGCAAGCTGCTGCACGGCCTGGGCTTCCCGGCCGAGACGCACTCGCGGGCGGTGTCCTCGTTCTCCGGCGGCTGGCGCGTGCGCCTGAACCTGGCCCGCGCGCTGATGATGCCCAGCGACCTGCTGCTGCTCGACGAACCGACCAACCACCTGGATCTGGACGCGGTGTTCTGGCTGGAACAGTGGCTGCTGAAGTACCCGGGCACGCTGCTGCTGATCTCGCATGACCGCGAGTTCCTGGACAACGTGGCCACCCACACCCTGCACCTGCACGGCGGTGGCGCCAA
Organism: Stenotrophomonas sp. HMWF003; assembly: GCF_003061285.1. Lineage (NCBI taxonomy): Bacteria > Pseudomonadati > Pseudomonadota > Gammaproteobacteria > Lysobacterales > Lysobacteraceae > Stenotrophomonas > Stenotrophomonas sp. HMWF003. The sequence goes on from NZ_QAIW01000234.1 coordinate 23,143, forward strand.
GCTGTACCCCGGCGGGTACACCGATTTCGAGCGCCAGCGCGCCGAGCAGCTGCGCCAGCAGCAGATCGCGCACGAGAAGGAGCAGGCCGAGCGTGCCCACCTGCAGAGCTTCATCGACCGCTTCAAGGCGCAGGCCAGCAAGGCCGCCCAGGCGCAGAGCCGCATGAAGCGCCTGGCCAAGCTGGCCGGCACCGAGGCGGTGCGCGCCGAGCGCGAGTTCCGCATCGAGTTCTCGCCGCCGGCCAAGCTGCCGTTCTCGCTGATCCGGCTCAACCATGTCGATGCCGGGTACGGCGCCGATTCGGTGATCCTGCACAACGTGGGCTTCGGCCTGGAAGCCGGCCAGCGCATCGGCCTGCTGGGTCCCAACGGCGCGGGCAAGACCACGCTGGTGAAGACCCTGGTGGGCGAGCTGGCCCCGCTGACCGGTGAGCGCGCCGCGCACCCGGACCTGCGCATCGGCTACTTCGCCCAGCACACGGTGGAGTCGCTGCATGAAGGGCAGTCGCCGATGGAGCACTTCCGCGACCTGGACCGCGACGCGCCCAACCAGGTGTTCCGCGACTTCCTCGGCAAGTGGAACTTCGCCGGCGACCGTGCCTTCGAGCCGGTGGACGGGTTCTCCGGTGGCGAGCGCGCGCGTCTGGCACTGGCCCTGATCGCCTTCCAGCAGCCCAACGTGCTGCTGCTCGACGAACCGACCAACCACCTTGACCTGGAAATGCGCGAAGCGCTGGCCGAGGCGCTGGCCGACTTCGAGGGCGCGATCGTGATGGTGTCGCATGACCGCCATCTGATCGGCCTGGTCTGCGATACCTTCTGGCGCGTGGCCGATGGCGTGGTGGAGCCGTTCGACGGCGACCTGGACGCGTACGCGGCGTGGCTGCGCTCGCGTCCCGCCGCGCAGGGCACCAAGCAGAAGATGGCCGCCGCCGCACCGGAAC
>NZ_QAIW01000235.1:0-2685 GCF_003061285.1 Stenotrophomonas sp. HMWF003
ACCGCCCAGCGTCAAAAAAGCGTGGCGTCCACCTGCTTACCGCAAGCCGAGCCCCGTAGCAGCCGGTAGGCTCCTGGGCAAAGTAAAGGAGGAGGCCGCCGTGCGGCCGGGGGACATGTGCGCCAGGGGCCTACCGACTGCTACGGGGCCCTCACGCTCGCGACCGGCCCGATGGGAGACGACAGCCGAGCAAAACGGCGCCCGTACCCCTCGGCCGTCCCGGTAGCGTCGTGCCCACTCTGCGACGGCGCTTGCAGCACGGAGCTCCCGCAGATGGGCGAAGAACAAAAAAAACGCCCCGCAATGCGGGGCGCCTTCCAACACGCGGTACCGGGACGATCAGCCCTGGTAGTCGCGCACGTCGCTGCCGGTGTAGACCTGGCGCGGACGGCCGATCTTCATTTCCGGATCGACCTGCTGTTCCAGCCAATGCGCAACCCAGCCGGAGGTACGGCCCAGGGCGAACATGACGGTGAACATTTCGGTCGGGATCTGCAGCGCCTTGTAGATGATGCCGCTGTAGAAATCGACGTTCGGGTACAGCTTGCGCGCGACGAAGTAGTCGTCCTGCAGCGCGGCCTGTTCCAGCTTGACGGCCACGTCCAGCAGCGGATCCTGCACGCCCAGCTGCTTGAGCACCTTGCCGGTCATCTCACCGATGACCTTGGCGCGCGGGTCGAAGTTCTTGTACACGCGGTGGCCGAAGCCCATCAGGCGGAAGCCGGAGGTCTTGTCCTTGGCCTTGAGCACGGCGGACTCGACGTTGTCGGCCGAACCGATCTCTTCCAGCATCTTCAGCACGGCTTCGTTGGCACCGCCGTGGGCCGGACCCCACAGCGCGGTGACGCCGGCGGCGATCGACGCGTACGGGTTGGCACCGGTCGAACCGACCAGGCGCACGGTCGAGGTCGACGCGTTCTGCTCGTGGTCGGCGTGCAGGATGAACAGCAGGTCCAGTGCCTTGACCACATCCTGATTCAGTTCGTACTGGCCGTCGGCCGATTCGAAGGTCTGCTTCAGGAAGCGGCTGACGTAGTCCAGCGAGGTGTCCGGCGTGTTGGCCGGCAGGCCCTTGCCATGGCGGTAGATCAGGGCCGACAGGGTCGGCACCTTGGCGATCAGGCGCACGGCGGCCTGGCGGCGCTGTTCGGCGTCGGACAGGTCCAGCGAGGCGTGGTAGATACCCGACAGCTGCGCGATGGCGGCGGTCAGGATGGCCATCGGGTGGGCATCCTTGGCGAAGCTGCCGATCAGGGTGTTGATCGACGGATCGACGTTGGCCTCAGCCGCCAGCTCGTCGGTGAAGGCCTTCAACTGCTCGGCGCTCGGACGCTCGCCATGGATCAGCAGGTAGGCCACTTCGACGTAGCTGGACTTTTCCGAGAGCTGCTCGATCGGATAGCCGCGATACAGCAGCACGCCCTTGTCACCGTCGATGTAGGTGATGGCGGACTTGCAGCTGGCGGTGGCGGTAAAGCCGGAGTCGTACGTGAAGAGACCGGTTTCCTTGGTCAGCTTCGAGATATCGACGCAATCGTTGCCGAGCGTAGGTTTGATGACGGGCAAAACAACCGACTTTTCGCCGGCGTTGAGCGTGACCTGATCAAGATCGGACACTGTGTGCGCTCCTCGAGGGAAGGCGCCCACCCAAGCGCATGGGGCAGGCACGTGAAGGAAGTCCACGATCGTTATCGTGGATCCCGCCATTATCGCACAGCAACATTTCTGCCGCCCTAGGACGGAAGTCGTAGACGCGGGTACGGGCCTGCGTATGGTGCGCGCGGCCAGCAACGGCAAGGCCCGGCGGCGCATGCGGACAACATCGTCCGGACACAGCGTTCCGCAGGCACCGATGCCCCGCTTGGCCTGCGTTCAGTTCACCGCCCTGGAGCGGACACAAAAAAAAACAACGGCCGCCAAGGCGACCGTTGTTTTCGTGCAACTGCAGCGACAACTCAGCGCGCGTAGCGCTTCTGGAACTTGTCGATACGGCCGCTGGTGTCGATCACCTTGTGCTTGCCCGTGTAGAACGGATGCGAAGCCGAGGAGATTTCAACCTTGACGAGCGGGTACTCGTTGCCATCTTCCCACTTGACCGTTTCCTTGGTGGACATGGTCGAACGGGTCAGGATCTTGAAATCAGAGGTAACGTCGTGGAAAACCACGTCGCGGTAAACAGGATGAGTATCGGCCTTCATGGGCGCGCACCGTAATAAGGGCTGGTGATCAAGAGCGGCATTATAGTCCCGGATGCCGCAAAGGGCAAGCCGGGACCATCAACCGTGCGAAAGGTCCGCCGCAGCGGCGTCGTCAGACGCCGAGTGCCGCCCGGACCTGGGCTTCAAAACGCCCCTGGTCGTAGGCCATCAGCAGCTGGGTGTTATCCGGCTGCCCGGTCTGGCGGTTCCAGTCGACAATGGTAGCACCTCGGCTGTGCACACCGGCCAGTTCGACGTTCAGGGGACGCGATTCGACCCGCAGGGCACCCTCGGGCTGCAGCGCCCAGGCCATGGCCAGGGCGTCGGCGGCGAACCAGCGCTCGCCGCGGCTGTCTTCGGACCACAGGCGGGTCTGGCGCGAGATCAGCTCGTAGAAGCGGGCCTTGTCGGTGTCGGCAGCCAGCCACTTCTCGACATCGGCGTGCAGCAGGCCGTGGGCGACGGTGGCTTCCCAGTCGGCCACTTC
>NZ_QAIW01000235.1:2695-2781 GCF_003061285.1 Stenotrophomonas sp. HMWF003
ACAACGGCCGCCAAGGCGACCGTTGTTTTCGTGCAACTGCAGCGACAACTCAGCGCGCGTAGCGCTTCTGGAACTTGTCGATACGG
>NZ_QAIW01000236.1:0-4044 GCF_003061285.1 Stenotrophomonas sp. HMWF003
GGCGTAGGCTCGGTCATCGATTCGGGGCCGGGCGGCAGGGTCGCGCCCATTCAAGCACGTTCACGACGACTCAGGCGCGGCGCACGCCGGTGATGCGCATCCAGTCTTCGTCCTGGGCGGTTTCCAGCTGCTCGAACCACGGCGCATAGCGCACCAGCAGGTCGTCTTCCTGGCCATGCAGGATGCCCGACAGCGCAATGCGCCCGCCGGGGGCCACGCGTGCGGCCAGCACGTCGGCCAGTGCGTCCAGGGCCGAGGCCAGGATGTTGGCCACGACCACCGGGTAGGTGGCCGGCGGTTCGTCATGCGGCAGGTAGACCGCCAGGCGATCCTGCAGGCCATTGCGCTGCGCGTTGTCGCCGGTGGCGATCACCGCCTGCGGATCGTTGTCCACGCCCACGGCGCGTGCCGCGCCCAGCTTCAAGGCGGCCAGCGCCAGGATGCCCGAGCCGCAGCCGAAATCGAGCACGGTCTGGCCGTCCAGCACGCCCTCGGCGGCCAGGCCGTCCAGCCAGCGCAGGCACAGCGCGGTGGTGGGGTGGGTGCCCGAGCCGAACGCCAGGCCCGGGTCGAGGCGGATCACGGCGGCATCGTCGGCCTGCGCGGCCTCGGGCAGGTCATGGTTCCACGGCACGATCCAGGTGCGCTCGCCGAAGGCCATCGGCTGGAACTGGTCCAGCCACGCGCGTTCCCAGTCTTCATCGGCCACCGCGCGGAAGCTGGCATCGGACCAGTCCAGGCCGGGGTCGAACGCCTCCAGCGCGGCCAGCAGCGCCAGTGCATTGGTGTCGGCCGCGAACAGCGCGGTGAGGACCAGATCGTTCCACAGCGGGGTCTCGCCCACGCCCGGTTCCAGGATGGCGCGCTCGTTGCTGGTATCGGCATCGGCGTCGAGCAGGGTCACCGCCAGCGCGCCGACATCGTCCAGCGCATTTTCGTAGCGGGGCTGGGTGGATTCGCTGCAGCGGAGGGTGAGTTCCAGGAACGGCATGGGAAGAGTTACCTGCGGAAAACCGTGAATGCTAGACCATTGTGGGTGGTTGCTGCCTGCCACGCCGCGTCCTGTCGTCTCTCTGGGCCATGAGAATGCGACCGGATTGCGGTTCAGACAGCTCCCGGAGGGCTTGCTAAACTGGGGCTTCCGCTGCCCGCATGGGCACCTCCGGTCCTGCGCATGGCGCTCGTGCCCACCCTCAAAACCTGGTTGCTGGTCGTACCGGCCCTGGCGTTGCTCGGGGTGGTGGGCTATCGCGCGGGCGGCCACGTGCGGCACGCCGACGACATGCCCGACAGCGTGGGCGAAACGCCGGTGGCACTGGTGGCTGCCGCGCCCATGCAGGCGCAGCAGCTGGCCCGCCAGCTGTTGGCCAACGAACGCGGCAACGCCATCGCGTCCGGGCTGCCGCTGGACATCCGCGCCGATATCGAAGGCGACACCGACCTGTTCGCCTACGCCCAGCGCCTGCAGCTGCAGGCGGCCAACGGCAATGCCGAAGCGTCGTGGATGGTCAGTCGCGTATACGACTACTGCGCCATCTATGCCATGGACCCGGGCGGTTACCAGCTGGACAACGCGCTGCTGACCGGGCTGGGCATGACGGCCTCGCCGGCCATGGTGCAGGCCCGCGAACGTGTTGCGCGGCGCTGCGGCGGCTTCGTGGCCAGCGACGGCCTGGGCCGGCAGTTGATCCTGACCCAGCGCGTCCAGGCGGCCACGGCCGGCAACCTGGCCGCCGAGGCCGCGCTGTTTGCCGACGGCCAGCCGCTGCAGGACAGCCCCGACTACCGCCGCGGGCTGGTCGAGCGGGTGAGGGAGTCGCGCGATCCGGAAGCCTTCATGGCGCTGGCACCGGCCATGGGCCAGCGCGCCAGTGGCGACAGCGCGCTCAACGGCCTGGTGGCCGGGGACCAGTACAGCGAACTGGCGTGGCGCCTGGGCGCCTGCGAGCTGGGCATGGCGTGCGGCCCGGACAGTGTGTTGATGAACAATTTCTGCGCGAACGGTGGGATCTGTTCGCAGGACGGTGGGCAGGATTTTGCCACCTTCGTCTATGACGCCGCGGTTTCGCGGCAAGGTGCGGGGAAAATGAAGACGTTGGTTGAAGAACTGATCAAGAAGAGGAAAGGGCGATGAATTACCGTCGATTCCTGCACGGTGCCAAGTTCTGGTTCTGGGTGGTGTTGTTCGTGGCCTATTCGGCCGGCGCCGTGGGCCTGGTGATGATCGATACGTATGAAGATCGCTACCGCAGCCTGTCCAAGGTGCAGCTGACCTCGGTCAAGGCACCGGAAGACACGCGCCGCGCCGGCGCCAGCCAGGTGGCCGCGGTCTACCGCGCGCAGAGCGGCATGCCGTTCTCGTCGTTGCCGGCCGGCAGCACCTTCCAGGTGGTGTGGCCCGATGGTTCCACCGAGACCATGGTGATCGTCGACCCGACCTCGTCGCTGGGCGTGGCACCGCTCAAGAACACCCAGGTGACCGCAGCCAACGCGCCGCGTTGATGCCGCATGTCGAAGGGGGCGTGGTGGCCACGCGCCCGCTGCGGCTGGTCCTGCTGCCGGGCCTGGATGCGACCGGCCGCCAGCATGCCGCGTTCTCCGCCGCGATGCGGCGGCTTGGGGTGGGGGTCACGGTGATCGCCTACCCGGTCGATCGCAGGCTGGACTACCCCGCGCTCGCCCGCTTCGTGCAGCAGGCGTTGCCCACCGAAGGCGACTACCTGCTGTTGGGCGAATCGTTTTCGGGGCCGCTGGCGTTGTCCATCGCCGCTTCACCGCCGCCCGGTCTGCGGGGTGTGATCCTCTCCACCACGTTCGCGCGTTCGCCCTGGCTGGCATGGCGTCGCCTGCAATCGCTGTTGTACTGGGCACCGGTGCGTGCGCTGCCGATGCCCGCGTTGTCGTGGTTGCTGCTTGGCCGCTGGAGCACGCCCGCCTTGCGCGATGCGCTGCGGGATGCCCTCGCCCGTGTCGACGCCGATGTGCTGCGCGGCCGCGCGATTGCCGCGCTCGGCGTCGATGTCGCCGTGAGCGCAGACACGGTGACGCTGCCCACGCTATGCCTGCATGCGGCGCACGATCGCTTGTTGCCCGGGCGCTGCCAGCGTCACCTGTCGGCGCTGCTGCCCGCGCAGGCCACCCGATGGCTGGACGGTCCCCATCTGATGCTGCAGGCCCGTCCGGAAGCGGCGGCGGGGGTGGTTGCTGCCTTCATGCAGGATGTCTGCGGCAGCGCATGACGGTCGCGGGGCGTCGCACGCATACGACCGATGTGACTGGCGCGTTGTGATGCTGTCCACGCCGCCTTCGCTTACGGATCTCGGGCAATTCACGGTGTGACGCGCAGCCTGCGGGTGTTGGCTGCATCCGCAGCGCACGTGCCGGAGACCCTGTCGAATGAATACCCGAGGCGATTACGCCGCATCCGAACCACACGCCACCGCGACGGTTGCAGTGGTCACCCCGCCCCCCGTTGTGCCGCACGACAGCGCCACGTCCTGGGGGGCGATCTTTGCCGGCGCCGCCGCGGCCGCCGCGCTGTCGCTGGTGCTGTTGATCCTGGGCGTCGGCCTGGGGCTGTCATCGGTGTCGCCGTGGGCCTATGAAGGTGTGTCGGCCGAGGCGTTCGGCTGGTCCAGCATTGCCTGGCTGACCTTCACTGCCATTGCCGCCTCCGGTCTCGGCGGCTATCTCGCGGGCCGGCTGCGCAACAAGTGGAGCAACCTGCACGGGGATGAGACCTACTTCCGCGATACCGCGCACGGCTTCCTGTCGTGGTCGGTGGCCACGCTGCTGACCGCCGGTCTGCTCACCACCGCCATTGGCGGCGTGCTGGGTGCCGGTGCCAAGGTGGCCGGTGCCACCGCAGGCGCGGCTGCTACCACCGCCGGTGGCGTGGCCGCCGCTGCCGGTCCGGCCGCCATGGGCGGCGACAACGGCGACCTGCAGTACTGGGTGGATGGCCTGTTCCGCGCCAACCCGAACGCGCCCGCCGCACCGGCCGCACCGATGGGGCCGCCGCCGGCACCGGTTGCCGGTGCTGCC
>NZ_QAIW01000236.1:4065-7029 GCF_003061285.1 Stenotrophomonas sp. HMWF003
CCGATGCCGGGTGCAGAACGGGGTCCGGGCCCGGGTCCGGGTCGGGGTGACGTCCGTGGCGAGGTCAACCGCATCGTGGTGAACAGCCTGAAGGGCGACGCCATGGAGCCGGCCGATACCCAGTACCTGGCGCAGCTGGTGGCCAACCAGACCGGCATGAGCCAGGCCGAAGCGCAGGCCCGCGTGACCGACATGCAGACCCGCCTGCGCGCCTCGCTGGAGAAGGCCAAGAACGACGCGAAGCAGGCGGCTGACGACGCCCGCAAGGCAACCGCCTACGCCGCGCTGTGGCTGTTCATCACGCTGTTGATCGGTGCCTTCAGCGCCAGCCTGTTCGCCACCTGGGGCGGCCGCCGCCGCGACCTGTAACCCATCGCTCAACGAGGAGGATTCACCATGAGATACCTGCTGCTGTGGTTCCTGGGCATTCCGATCCCGATCCTGCTGCTCATCGCGCTGTTGCGTTGAGGGACGGCGTACCGACCAACAGTCGGTACGCACCACACCGCCCGCCTGCATCACATTCCGGGCAAACAAAAAGGCGGGGCATATGCCCCGCCTTTCTGCTGTAACGCACCGCCGCGCGATCAGGTCAACGCAATCGACTTGTTCTTGCGTTCGGCCAGGCGCTTTTCCAGGTAGTGGATGTTCTGCCCACCGGCCTGGAAGCCCTTGTCGCGCATGATCCGCTGCTGCAGCGCCACGTTGGTCTTGATGCCATCGACCACCATTTCGCTCAGCGCTACGCGCATGCGCGCGATCGCGGTTTCGCGGTCCGGGCCGTGCACGATCAGCTTGCCGATCATCGAGTCGTAGTTCGGCGGTACGCGGTAACCACTGTAGATGTGGGTATCCACGCGCACACCGGGGCCACCCGGCGGATGGAAGGCGGTGATCTGGCCCGGGCTCGGCACGAAGGTTTCCGCGTCTTCGGCGTTGATGCGGCATTCGATCGCGTGGCCGGTCAGCACCACGTCGCTCTGCTTGATGGTCAGCTTCTGGCCGGCAGCAATGCGCAGCTGTTCGCAGACCAGGTCGATACCGGTCACCATCTCCGTCACCGGATGTTCCACCTGCACGCGGGTGTTCATTTCGATGAAGTAGAACCGGCCGTCTTCGAACAGGAACTCGAAGGTACCCGCGCCGCGGTAGCCGATGCGGATGCAGGCTTCCACGCACACCTTGCCGATCTGCTCGCGCATTTCGTCAGTGATGCCCGGTGCCGGCGCTTCTTCCACCACCTTCTGGTGGCGGCGCTGCATCGAGCAGTCGCGCTCACCCAGGTGGATGGCGTTGCCCTGGCCGTCGGCCAGCACCTGGATCTCCACGTGGCGCGGATTCTCCAGGAACTTCTCCATGTACACCTGGTCGTTGCTGAAGGCTGCCTTCGCTTCGGACTTGGTGGTTTCGATGGCCGCCTTCAACGACGCCTCGGCATGCACCACGCGCATGCCGCGACCGCCGCCGCCACCGGATGCCTTGATGATGACCGGGTAACCGATCTCACGGGCAATCTTGGTGTTGGCCACGATGTCGTCGGTGAGCGGGCCGCCCGAGCCGGGCACGCACGGCACGCCGGCGGCCTTCATCGCGCGGATCGCTTCCACCTTGTCGCCCATCAGGCGGATGGTGTCGGCCTTGGGACCGATGAAGATGAAACCGGACTCTTCCACGCGCTCGGCGAAGTCGGCGTTCTCCGACAGGAAGCCGTAGCCCGGGTGGATGGCCTGGGCGTCGGTGACTTCCGCCGCGGCAATCAGCGCCGGGATGTTGAGGTAGCTCTCAGACGACGGTGCCGGACCAATGCAGACCGACTCGTCGGCCATGGCCACGTGCTTGAGGTTGCGGTCGACCGTGGAATGCACGGCCACCGTGCGGATGCCCAGGGTGTGGCACGCGCGCAGGATGCGCAGTGCGATTTCCCCTCGGTTGGCAATAACGACTTTGTCGAGCATGGACGAGTCCTTAGCCGATCACGAACAGCGGCTGGTCGAATTCGACCGGCTGGCCGTTTTCGCCCAGGATGGCGACGATGGTGCCGGAGACATCGGCTTCGATCGGGTTGAACATCTTCATCGCTTCGATGATCGCCAGCGTTTCACCGGCCTTGACGGCCTGGCCGACCGACACGAAGGCCGGCTTGTCCGGCGAAGACGACGCATAGAAGGTGCCGACCATCGGCGCGCGCAGCACGTGGCCGTCGGGCAGGGCGTTGCCGGCCTTGGCGGTGCCGCCGGTGGAGGCTTCGGTGGGCGACTGCATCGGCATCGCCGGGGCCGCGGCAGCCTGCGCCGGTGCGGGCGCCATCATCATCTGCGGAGCGGCCTGCATCATGCCGTAGCCGGAGACCGGGGCGCGCGACAGGCGCACGGACTCTTCGCCTTCCTTGATTTCGATTTCGGCGAGGTTCGACTCTTCCAGCAGGTCGATCAGCTTCTTGATTTTGCGGAGATCCATGGGGGCCTCTTGGCTCGTGGTGTCAGTGTGGTGGGAAGCGCGGTGCGCTCGGGTCAAAGCAATTCGTAGAAATCGCGCAACTGGCGGATGCGGTCGCGCGTGAGGGTGGTCAGGCAGCGCATCTGCGCGCCGTTGCGCGCGGTGCCGTCGGAGTTGAACATGTAGACCGCGTCGCAGTCGTGGTCGCGCAGCTGCACCCAGGCACGCTGCGCCAGCACCAGCTGCTGCTCGGCGTTGCGGCACCAGCTGCAGGCACCGCCGTCGGCCGGGGAGCGCAGCTGCTGGCGTGCCTGCGCATAGACGGCATTGAGTTCGACGTCGGCAGCGGCGGCCACGTCGGAAGCGCACAGGTCGCTCTCCATCGTGGTGGTCGGCTTGGCGCAGTCGATGCCTTCGTCCTTTCGATCGAACGCCGCGGCGCTGGCGCACAGGCCGGCCGACAACGCCACGCAGGCAAGGGCGCGCAGCAGCGTCATCAGGCGCGCGCGCCCTGCAGGCGGGTCAGGG
>NZ_QAIW01000237.1:0-8020 GCF_003061285.1 Stenotrophomonas sp. HMWF003
CAGCTGTACCGGCTGCGCCCGCTCAGCGATGGTCGCCATGTGCTGGTGGAAGTGGACGAGTCGCGCATGCCGGCCGACCACCCGGCCGATTACAACAGCCTGCCGCGGATCGCCATGCCGGTCAGTGACCGCGCCGGCATCGCGGCGGCGTCATCGGGGACGCCGGCCACCATCCGCGTGCTGGTGGTGGCCACCAACGGCGCGGTGGCCGCGTACGGCGGCAACATGCAGTCGCTGGTGCAGCTGGCGGTGGCCGAATCCAACCAGGGCTACGTCAACAGCAACGTCGGCATCACCCTGCAGCTGGCCGGTTACGAGACCACGCCCTACGTGGAGTCGAGCAGCTTCTCCACCGACCTGGCGCGCTTCCGCAGCACCACCGATGGAGTGATGGACAGCATCCACACCAGCCGCAACACCACCCGCGCCGACGTCGCCGTGCTGGTGATCAACAATGCCAGCTCGTGCGGCCTGGCCTCCGGCATCGGCTCCACCGCGGCCACCGCTTTCGCGGCGGTGCATTGGGACTGCGCCACCGGCTATTACTCCTTCGCGCATGAAATCGGCCACCTGCAGAGTGCGCGCCACGACATCGCCACCGACCCGAGCACCTCGCCGTACGCCTATGGCCACGGCTATCGCTACGAGCCGGCCACCGGCGCGCGCTGGCGCACGATCATGGCCTACGCATGCACGGCGGGCTGCCCGCGCCTGAACTTCTGGTCCAACCCGAACATCAACTACAACGGCGTGCCGATGGGCATTGCCAGCAGCGCCGACAACCAGCGCGTGCTGGTCAACACCAAGGCGGCGGTAGCCGCGTTCCGCTGAGCCTGGCCAACGCCCTGCCTGCGACCGCACGTTGCGTTCGCGGGCAGGGCAACAACCGGGTCAGGCAGGATCGGTCGCGTCCGGGCGGCAGCGCCGCAGGGCGGTCTGGCCGTCGCCGGGCTCGATCCGGCCGGCAGGTAGGTCGCCGCCGGCGGAGGTGCTGTCGGCGTCGATGAAGAGCAGCAGATTCACGATCGCGCTGGTGGCCACATAGGCGGTGTCGCCCTCGGCCGTGGTCACACCGCGATACAGGCGCGGCGTCTTGCCGCACACCACCAGCTCGTAGGCCATCGCGCCGACACCCTCGCCATCGCCGGCCTTCAGCTGCATGCGTTCGCCATAGGGACCGCTGCCGAAGCGCTCCAGCAGCACCCAGCCCTGCGCGGGAGGCGCCTGTTCGAACGCGAACACGGGCGTGCGTCCCTGTGCGTCGGTGATGCCCTGGTAGACATCCTTTTCCGCCGCCACGAACGGCAGGTCGAACGCGGTGTGCGACAGCGCGAACGGCCGCAACGCGGCCGGGGCGCCGCTGACCGTATCGCGCAGCACGAACTGGTAGCGGTGTGGGCCGCTGCCCACCTGCGCGGCGTGCGGGTCGGGGGCGATCTGTTCCACTTGCGGTGATGCGGCGGCGGGGGCGGCGCTGGCTGCCGCAGGCGCGCCCAGCGAAAGCAGCGCGGCCAGCAGCAGGGCCGGTGTGGAGTCGATCATCCGTGATCCTTGATCGGCTCAGCGCGCCAGCGTGTCCAGGCTCCAACCCTGCGCGGTCACGCGCAGCACCGAGCCCTGTTCATACCAGTCGCCCAGGACAATCCGCGTGCACGGGCGACCGCCTACCTGCAGCGCATGGATGGCCGGGCGGTGGGTGTGGCCGTGAATCATGGTGTCCACGCCGTGCCGCGCGAAGGTGGCCTCCACTTCGGCCGGTGCCACGTCGGTGACGGTTTCGAAGCCGGCGCGGTCGTCCTGCTTCATTTCCGACTGGCGTGCCTGGCTGGCGTCGCGCGCCTTCTGCGCGAAGGCGATGCGCGCGGCCAGCGGCTGCGACAGGAACTGCGCCTGGAACACCGGGTCACGGGTCTGCGCGCGGAACTGCTGGTAGGCCACGTCGTCGGTGCACAGCAGGTCGCCGTGCTGCAGCAGTACCGGGCGGCCGTACAGATCGATCACGCTGGGGTCGGGCAGGATGCGGAAGCCGGCGCGGCGCGCGTAGTCGTTGCCGACCAGGAAATCGCGGTTGCCGCGGATGAAGTACACCGGCACGCCGGCATCGGCCACCGCATGCAGCGCGTCAGCCACCGCGTCGGCAGCGGCGGAGGGGGTGTCATCGCCGATCCAGGCTTCGAACAGGTCGCCCAGGATGTACAGCGCGTCGGCCTGCATCGCTTCATCGCGCAGGAACGCCAGGAACAGCTCGGTGATGGCTGGACGACTCGGGTCCAGGTGCAGATCGGAAATGAACAGCGTGGTCATGCGCGCATTGTAAAACGGGTCGGGCGGCTCTGCGGCGGCCCGCATCATCGGGTTACATCGGCAACGGGAGCCAGCGAAGGCTGGCACCGGCCAGCGCGGTGGCGATCGCCGTGGCGGCCAGCACGTCGCTGGGATAGTGCAGGCCCAGCACCACCCGCGACAGCCCCACCGCGGCGGTGAACGGCACCAGCAGCGGTGCCAGCCACGGGTAGTAGGCCAGGGCAACGATGGTGAACGACACCGCGTGCAGGGTGTGCCCGGACGGGAAACTGAACTCATCCAGCGGCGCCACCCAGGCGCGGATGCGCAGGTCGGCGGCATACGGGCGCGGGCGCCGGGTCCAGCGTTTGAGGCCCTTGTACAGCAGCAGCGCCATCAGCCCGGTGGCGGCCATGTGCAGCGAGGCCTGCAGCCCTTCAAACCCGTCCAGCAGCACCAGTGCGGCCATCAGCGCGTACCAGAACACGCCATCGCCCAGCCGGCTGACCACGGCGAACGCGCGGCGGACCCGGCGGCGCCGGCAGTAATGGTTGGCGCGGCGGCACCAGCGGGTTTCGTGGCCGCGCAGGGCCTCAAGCGGCGTGGTCGGCATGCGGCCTCCGGGCCTGGGCCAGTTCGGACAACAGGGCATCGAATTCGGCCACCACCTGCTGCGGATGCAGCCGCTTCATCGCGATGGCGGCGTTGCGGCCCAGGCGGGCCCGCAGCACATCGTCGCCGGCCAGCTGCAGCGCGGCGGCGACGAACTCACTGTCTTCGTTCACCGCGATGCCGTTGTCGTCGGTGCGCAGGAATTCGCGTGCCGCGCCGTAATCGAAGGCGACCGTCGCCACGCCGCTGGCCATCGCTTCCAGGGTGACATTGCCGAAGGTTTCACTGCGGCTGGGAAACAGGAACAGGTCGCCGCTGGCGAAGTGGCGGGCCAGGGCGTCGCCCCGCTGCACGCCGCAGAAGATGAAGTCGGGGTTTTCATGCGCCAGCTTTTCGCGCGAGGGGCCATCGCCCACCCAGATGAAGCGCGCCTTGGGGCGGATCTGCTGGAGGCGCCGGAACGCCTTCACTGCCAGCCCGAGGTTCTTCTCCGGCGCGATGCGGCCCACGTAGATCGCCGCAAAGCCGTTGCCGTCGATGCCCCATTCCTCGCGCAGGGCGGGGTCGCGCCGCTGCGGTTCGAACTGGCTGCTGTCCACCGCGCGGGCCAGCAGGCGTACCCGGTCGAAGCCCTGTTCGCCCAGGAACTGCTGCAGCTCCTGGGTGGGCACCAGGGTGGCATCGGCCTGGTTGTGGAAGCGCCGCATCCAGCGCAGCGCAGCGGCCTGCAGCCAGGCCACGCCGTAGTCGGGCAGATACTCGTCGAAGCGGGTATGGAAGCCGCTGGCCACCGGAATGCCCAGCCGTCGGGCGGTGCGCAGTGCCGACCAGCCCAGCGGGCCTTCGGTGGCGATGTAGATCGCATCGGGGCGTTGCAGCTGCCACTGGCGTGCCAGGCGCTTGGGCGCGGGCAGCCCGAAGCGCAGGCCGGGGTAGCGTGGGAGGCCGGCGCCGGCCACCAGCAGGGTGCCTTCTTCGGTGTCGGCTTCGGTGGCCTGGCGCGGGCGTACCAGGTCCACCTGGTGGCCGGCCGCGCGCAGTCCCTGTTCCAGCCCCTGCACGGTCAGGGCGACGCCGTTGACTTCAGGGGGGTACGTTTCAGTGACGATGGCATAGCGCATGGCGGGCCTCCGGTATGCGGCCATGCTGGGCGCGCGCGATGTAGCCCCCATGACGCGCGCATGACCGGCCGATGACGCCCGGAGGCTTCTGCCCCCGCGCTCGACCCACCGGCCGCCGTGCCTGGATAGGGGAGCAGCCAAACGGTTCTTTGCCCATATGCGGGGCAAGCAGAAGCGTGGCTTGACGCTTTCCAGGCGCGGCCGTCGGCGGGTCGGGCACTGGGTCCCCATGCCCTTTCCGGCGAATGTCCCCCGGCGTCGGCCTGCGACCGCCACCTCCTCCTTTATTTCGCCTCCAAGGGCATGGGGACCCAGCGCCCGACCCACCGACAAGCGTCAAAAAAAGCGTGGCATCCACCTGCGCACCGCAAGCCGAGCCCCGTAGCAGCCGGTAGGCCCCTGGGCAAAATAAAGGAGGAGGCCGCCACGCGGCCGGGGGACATTTGCGCCAGGGGCCTACCGGCTGCTACGGGGCCCTCCCGCTCGCGACCGGCCCGATCGGAGTCGCCAGCCGATCCAAACGGTGCCCGTGCACCCGCGTAGCGTCGCGCTCACTCTGCGACGGCCTTGCAACAAGACGCTCCCCTCAGAGGGGAGAAGAAACACAAAAAAACCACGGCCCCGAAGGGCCGTGGTTGGGTGTTGCGGTACTACCGGGCAACGATCAGAAGCGCTGCTGGTACTTCATGTAGACGAAACGACCGATGTCATAGCCGCCGTAGTACGAGAAGGCCGAGTTCGGCTTGCTGTACATGACCGGACCCAGCTTGTCGAACACGTTGTTGGCGCCGACCGACACGGTGGCATCCCACGGCAGGTTGTAGCGGAACTGCAGGTCGTGGAAGGTGACCGAACCACGCTCGTTGTAGTTGCGCGCGCCCTTGTACCAGGGAGCGTACACGCCCGGATCGGAGCACTCGCCCGGGTACCTGGTGATGTCCACGCACTGTTCCTTCACGCCGGAATAGTAACGCGCGGTCCAGGTCACGCCGAAGTTCTCCAGGTCCCAGCCCAGCGACAGGTTGGAGCGGATGCGGAAGCCGCTGCCGATGCCGTTGGTCGGGGTCGGAACCACCTTGCTGTCGTCGGTCGAACGGTAGATGTTCTCGCTGACGTAGGTGCTGGCCCAGTTGGCGCTCAGCTTGCCGTAGCCGGTGTCCACGCGGTAGCTCACGTCCAGGTCGTAACCTTCGGTCTGCAGGAAGCCGGCGTTGCGGTTGCCGAACTGCAGGTCGGTGACGATGCCGTTGGACGGGTCACGGGTGAAGCGGGTGCAACGCGAATCAATGCCCTGCTCGTAGCAGTCGATCAGGATCTGCGTCGGGGTATCGGCGATGATCGTGTTGTCGATGCGGATCTTCCACCAGTCCAACGCAATGTTGAAGTTGCTGATGAAGGTGGGGCTCCACACCACGCCCAGGGTCTTGCTGGTCGAGGTTTCCGGGGTCAGCAACGGGTTGGAGCCGTTGGTGAACGGCACCGGGGTGGCGTCGGTCGCGGTGGCGACCGGCTGGTTGCCCTGGCGCAGCTGGCGGAACGTATCGGCGTTGGCGATGTCGCGGGCGCAGCGCGCGCGGACTTCGGCGCTGGTCTTGGACGCACCGAACTGGGTGTCGCACGGATCGCTGAACTGCGCGAAGGTCTGCGAACCGCCACCGTACAGATCGTTGATGGTCGGCGCGCGGAAGCCCTCGGCCCAGGTACCACGGACCAGCAGCTGGTCGATCGGCTTCCACTTGAAGCCGAACTTGCTGTTGAGCGTGTTGCCGAAGGTGTCGTAATCCGAGAAGCGGGTGGCCGCGTTCAAGGTCAGTTCCTTGGCACCCGGCAGGTCGGCCAGCACCGGAACGTTGACTTCCAGATAGGCTTCGTTGACCTGGTAGTCACCACCGGTCGGGCCAGCGGCCAGGTTGGTGGTGGCACCGGTCTGGGCCAGCGGATCGGGCACGTACTTGCCCACTTCCTTGCGGCTTTCAACGCCGAACGCGAAGCCCAGGTCGCCTGCCGGCAGGGTGACGATCGAACCGGCGATGTTGGCGAAGAAGTTCTTCGTCGTGGTCTGGCCCTTGGTCAGCTCCGGCGGGAACAGCCATTCCTGCAGCTCGGCATTGCCGTCCAGGCCGTTCGGGTCGATCGTGCCGTACGGCACCAGCGGGTTCCACGGCTTGCAGGTGGCGGGATCGATCGGCGCGCCCGGGGTACCGCACTGCACCTTGCCGGTGGCAGCGTTGTAGAACGACGGGCCCACCGCAGCGGCGACACGGCCCTTGTGCAGGTTGCCGGTAGCCAGCGACTCCAGCTCATTGCGGTTGTACTGGTAGCCCACTTCCCAATCGAAGTAGCGCTCGCCGATGTCGAACGAACCATCGAACGAGGCCACCGCACGGTAGGTCTTCAGCTCGCTGGTGGTGACGCGCGGCACTTCCCACGTACGGCGGTTCCACGCGACGGCGGTCGGCGTGGCGTAACCGTGCTGGCGACCGAACGGGTTGAAGTAGCTGTCGATCGACATCGAGCCGACGCCGGCAGTGCTGGACTGCAGCGGGTAACCGGCGATCTGGCGGTCCGAGGTGCGCTTGTTGTAGCCCAGCTCGGTGCGGAAGTTGATGTTGTCGGTGATCGCAAAGCGACCGTCGAAGTACACCGAATCGCGCTTGACCGGATAGCTGACGTGCATCTGGTCGTTGGAGTTGCTGACATCACCGGTGAACCCGGTCGGGTCGGTCAGGTGATAGTTGGCCGGGTTGGTCGGATCGGTGCCGCGGTTGAGCGAGTAGTTGCAGCCCGCGGTGGCGTTGGTGCAGCCCGGGCGACCCTTCAGGCCGGTGAACTGGCCGTACTGGCTGATGGTGGCCCAGTTGGTCAGGTTGTCGGCGTGGCGATCGGTCAGGCCGTAGGCGCTGAAGCCACGGTCGGCGGCCCACACGGCCTTCTCTTCGGAATGCTCGGCCGACAGCGTCAGCGAGACGCGGTCGTTGCTCCAGCCGGCAACCACGTCGAAGCGGTCACGGGCGCCGTCGCCTTCGCTGTACTGGCCGTGGTAGACGTTGGCGGTGACGCCGGTGACGTTGCTGCGGGTGATGATGTTGACCACGCCGGCCATGGCATCGGAGCCGTAGATGGCCGAGGCGCCGTCCTTCAGCACTTCGATGCGCTCCACCGCCGAGACCGGCAGCGTGGAGACGTCCTGGTAGCCGGAGGTGCTGATGCCCAGGCGCTTGCCGTTGACCAGCACCAGCGTGCGCTGGGTGCCCAGGTTGCGCATGTCGATGTAGGTACCGCCGGCATTCTCACCGGCGGACAGCGCGTTGGCGCGGCTGATCGTCGGGCTGCCCATCGCGGTCACGTTCTGCAGGATGTCGGCCACCGAGCTGAAGCCCTGGCGTTCGATATCGTTGCGGCTGATCGCAAACACCGGCTGTGCGGTTTCCACGTCAACCTGGCGGATGCGCGAACCGGTGATCTCGATGCGGTCAAGGTTGGTAGCGGCCGGCGCGTCCTGTGCCATCGCCGGGGCGGCCATCAGGCCTGCGGTGCCGGCGACCAGGGCGTAGCGGATTGCCTGCCCCAGTACGTTGGTGCGTGAATTCATGTGGCTCTCTCTCTCGGTTGGAACTGGATCAAAAAGAGTCGGCGGGCCCAAGTTCCCGCCTTCCCAAAAATCCGGCGGTGTGAAGGCCGGTTCCTTGATCATAGTCTCGGTCGTTAATACTTTGTAAATAGTCCGCAAAGAATTTCTCA
Organism: Stenotrophomonas sp. HMWF003; assembly: GCF_003061285.1. Classification (NCBI taxonomy): domain Bacteria; kingdom Pseudomonadati; phylum Pseudomonadota; class Gammaproteobacteria; order Lysobacterales; family Lysobacteraceae; genus Stenotrophomonas; species Stenotrophomonas sp. HMWF003. Next base: position 7,758 of record NZ_QAIW01000237.1, read on the forward strand.
CGGTTTTGTAACGAGCGAGACAAAAGTGCAAGAGAAGCAATGACTTGTCGTGGCGGTTCAGTGGTCGCTGCGTATCGGTTTGTGTCGAAATGTAGCAATTTGACGCAGTGCGGCATGGCCGACGCGCAAATTCGCCCCTCGACCGGCCGCGGGTCCCACCCGCAAACGGACACGACCCTGCCACCGCGCGCCGGGGGAGGCGGGCGGCGGAAGGGGGATAAGGTGGGTTCATACGCGCCCGGTACCGGAACGCGGTCCTGAAT
>NZ_QAIW01000238.1:0-6458 GCF_003061285.1 Stenotrophomonas sp. HMWF003
GACCTGCGCCGCCATCCGGCGTGCGTGCCAGGCCGATCCATTCCAGGGCATCCAGCGAACCGCTGCGGCCATTGACCGCCAGCCCACTGGCCGGCGGGTCGCGGTCGACCCGGTCGCTGCCCAGCGTCACCTGCACGCCGGTCTGGTTGTTGTGGGTGCGCGCGGCCAGGGCCAGGCGCTGGCCGAACGCCACGTCCACGCGCCCGCTGCCCATCGGCAGCTGGGCGTTGACGGTGGTCGCCAACGGCACGCCCGGGTCCTTGTCCAGCGGCGCCGGCAGGTCCAGGCGGGTGCCGACCAGGTCCGACCGCAGCGTCAGCAGGGTCGGCGGCTCGGTCTTCGCCCCGGCCGCGACCTTGGGCAGGGTCACCCCGATCGTCCAGCGCGAGTTGCCGGCGATGTAGGGCTTGAGCCAGTTCAGCTCGGGCGCACGGTCCAGCAGCGCACCGGCGTCCAGCGCGGCGGTAAGTTCGGATTCGAAGGCCTGCTGCGGGTCACGCACGAAGCCCCCGGCGCGCAGGCTGAGCAGCCCGTCCTGGCCGAGGTGGCGCACGCTGAGGCCTTCGGCACCGAAGCCGTCGCGGCTGTAGCGGGCCTGGCCGCGCATGGCGTCGAAGGCCAGCGCGAAGCGTTTTTCGGTCAGGGCCACGCCCTGCAGATCGACCGTGCCCAGCATGTGGCCCGGACCCTGGTCGGGATGCAGCGGCTGCAGCAGGTCATAGGTGACCTTGGCCGGGCCCTTGGCGGTCAGATTGTCCAGCGTCTCGGCATAGGTAAGGTGCAGCGGGCTCTGCTTGAGCATGGCCAGCAGCGCACCGGTCTCGGTCTGGGTGGTGGCCTTCACGTACAGCGGGGTTTCGCCGAAATCGACGATGCCGGCATCGAAGTGGTTGACCGCCACGCCGGCCAGATCACCGCCGCCGTGCAGTTCAAAGCCGGGCCCGATGAAGGCGATATCGGCGTCCACCTTGCCCATGGCCGGCCAGTCGTGCTGGAAGCGGATGGTGCCGTTGCTGATATGCCCGGTGGCCTCGAAGCGGCCGTTGTTGCGGTCGAACGGCCAGTCGTCGAGGTCGCCGCTGACCAGGCCCACGCCGTTGCGGACCTGCCCGGCCACCAGCGCGGCATCGAGCCAGTCGGTGGCCCCCTTGCTCATCTTGGAGTGGATCCAGAAGCGCTTGGCCACCGTCATCGGCACGTCGTCGATGCGCGCGGCCAGCTGCAGCCACGGCCGGGTGCCGTCGCCCTGGAACCAGACACTGCCGCGTACGTCGGCGGCGTAGTCGGTGCCCTGCACGCGCAGCGCCGGGGTGCCGAAGCGCCAGCCGCCGGCTTCGTCGCGCCAGCCGACCAGCTGCCCGGCCAGGCGCACGTCGTGGCGCTGGCCGAAGCCGCTGGGCCAGTCGAAGTGCATCACCCGGCCCGGCTGCAGGTCCAGCTGGAAACCGTCGGCGTCGGCACTGAAGCGCCCACCCACGCCGCTCAGCCCAGGCGCATGCCCGGACGGGGCGAAGCCGACGTCGGCCAGTTCGCCCTGGATCGAGACCGGGCCGCCACGTTCGGCGGCGATCCGCACCTGGGTCATGCGCGCATGCGGCGCGGCGTGCTGCAGCCACTCACGCAGGCCCGGTTCGATCCGGTCGCTGAGCGCCAGCCCGCGCAGCAGCGCGGTGGCGTCGATGTTGTCGCCGGCCAGGGCCATGTGCTGGCCACCGGCCAGCAGCAGGCCGTCCAGGCGCTGCACCTCGCTGCTGCCGGCCAGGCCGATCCGCAGCTGCGGCGCGTCGGCGCGCCAGCCGCCGGTCACCCAGCGCCAGCGCGCGCGCAGCTGCAGGGTGTCCAGGGCCAGCTGCGGGCGTTTGCCATCGGCCAGCGGTGCACCGCGCAGCTGCAGGTCCTGCAGGTCGGCGTCGGCGGTGACCATCACCGGGCGGTGGTCGCGCAGGTCCACCCACGCATTGAGCTCCCCGGTACCTTGCTGCAGCGACACCCCGGCGAACTGCAGCAGGTGCGACCAGGCGCGGAAATCGGCCGGATCGGCCGCCAGCCAGGCCTGGCCATCGCCCTTGGTGCGCTCGAAATCCACGACCGCGGTCAGTGGCTGACCGTCCAGGTCGGCCCAGGCACGTGCGCCCACGCGCAACCGCTGGCCGTTCACGCGCAGACGCAGGTCGATGCGGGGCAGCTCGGCCTGCAGGTTCAAGGACGGCGCATCCACCCGCAGGCGGCCACCGATCACCTGCAGTTCGCCCAACCGCCGCAGCGCATCGAGTGGATCGCCACTGCCGGCCTGCGGCATCCCGCGCACCGACCAGCGGCCATCGTCGGCCCGCTGCAGCACCAGGGCCAGGCCGCGCAGGCGCAGTTCGGTCAGCGAGTGGCCCGGCAGCAGCCCGGCATACATCGACACCAGCACCTCGGCCTCGCCGATGGCGATGCCCTGCCCTTCGCCGATGCGCAGGCCCTTCAGTTCCAGCAGCGGCCCGCGCCGGGTCCAGGCTGTTTCGAGGTGATCGAAGCGCACCGGCTGACCGGCACGCGCGCTCAGCCAGGCCGCCACCTTGTCGGGGTGGCGCTCGGCGAACGGCAACACTTGACTGACGGTGCCCACCAGCACCGCCACGCACACCAGCACGATCGCCAATGCATACACGGCATGGCGGCGAATCCTTCGCAGTCGCAGTCGGAGCGGCGTGCTCATCGCAACGCGAAGGCACCGGCGCGCACGCGCGCCAGTGGGCGGAGATCAGAGCAACACAACATCGAACTGCTCCTGCAGGTACTGCTCGTCGGCTTGGAAGCGGATCGACTTGCCAAGGAATTCCTCCAGCTCGGCCACGGCGGTGGATTCCTCATCGGTGATGCGCGCCACCACTTTGGACGAGGCGATCACCAGCAGGCGGGCCGCATCGAACTGGCGCACCGCGCGGGTGATTTCGCGGAAGATCTCGTAGGTGACCGTTTCGGCGGTCTTGATCGACCCGCGCCCGCTGCACTCCGGGCACGGCTCGGACAGCTGCCGCTCCAGGCTTTCCACGGTGCGCTTGCGGGTCATTTCGACCAGGCCCAGCGGCGAGAAATCGTAGACGGTGGTCTTGGCGTGGTCGCGCGCCAGCGCCTTCTCCAGGGTGCGCAGCACCTGGCGGCGGTGCTCGGCGTCATCCATGTCGATGAAGTCGATGATGATGATGCCGCCCAGGTTGCGCAGCCGCAGCTGGCGGGCCACCGCCTGCGCCGCTTCCAGGTTGGTGCGGAACACCGTCTCTTCCAGGTTGCGCTGGCCCAGGAACGACCCGGTGTTGACGTCGATGGTGGTCATCGCCTCGGTCTGGTCGATGACCAGGTAGCCACCGGACTTGAGCGGCACCTGCTTGTCCAGCGCGCGGCCGATCTCGTCCTCGACCCCGAACATGTCGAAGATGGGGCGGTCGCCGCTGTACAGCTCGATCTTTTCGGCCAGCACCGGCATGTACTTGGCCACGAACGCCTGCAGCTGGGTGAAGGTTTCCTTGGAGTCCACCTTCACCTTGTCCACGTCCTTGCGGATCAGGTCGCGCACCGAGCGCAGCGGCAGGCTGAGGTCTTCATAGATCACGCTCAGCGGGGCGGCATCGCGGCCACGCCGTTCGACCACGTTCCAGACCCGCGACAGGTAGGCCACGTCCTCGGCGATGGCTTCGGCCGGCTGCCCTTCGGCGTTGGTGCGCACGATATAGCCGTAGCCGCCGTGCTGGGCCGACAGTTCGGTGACCAGCGACTTCAGGCGTGCGCGCTCGGCCTCGTCCTCGATCCGCGCCGAGACCCCGACCACCTTGGACTGCGGCAGCAGCACCATGTAGCGCGAGGGAATGCTGATCTGGGTGGTGAGGCGTGCGCCCTTGGTCCCGATCGGGTCCTTCACCACCTGCACCACGATGTCCTGGCCGTCGCGCAGCAGCTCCACGATCGGCACCGACGACGGCGGCGGCAGCGTGGTGCCCTCGGTGTCCGGGCTGGCCACCGGGGCCGGGCGGATCACGTCGTTGGCGTGCAGGAACGCGGCGCGCTCCAGGCCCACTTCGACGAAGGCCGCCTGCATGCCCGGCATCACCCGCTGCACCTTGCCCTTGTAGATGTTGCCCACCACCCCGCGGCGCCAGCCACGTTCGATGTGCAGTTCCTGCAGCATGCCGTTCTCGATGACGGCCACGCGGGTTTCGCGCGGGGTGACATTGACCAGGATTTCTTCAGACATGGGCGACACCCTCCGTTGGCGTGGTGAAAGCAGCGGGCGAAACGCCAAACGCCTGCAGCAACTGCTCGGTCTGTTGCAGGGGCAATCCCATCACGCCCGAATAGCTTCCCGCCAGATGGCGGATGTAACGTTCGGCGCCGCCCTGGATGGCGTACGCACCGGCCTTGCCCATCGGTTCGCCACTGGCCACGTAGGCGGCGATGGCAGCCGGCCCGATCTCGATGAAACTCACCTCCGACACCACCAGCACGCCGTCCTGGCGGCCGTGGGCCACCACCGCCACCGCGGTCATCACCTGATGGGTGCGCCCGGACAGGGCGGCCAGCATGGCGGCCGCGTCTTCGGCATCGACCGGCTTGCCGAACACCCGTCCGTCCAGCACCACTTCGGTGTCCGAGCCGATCACCACCGCGTCGGCATCGGCGGCCACCAGGGCAAGCCCGGCCCGCGCCTTGTCGGCGGCCACGCGCTGCACATAGGCAAGCGCCGACTCATCGGCGGCACGGACTTCAGGCACCTCAAGGTCCAGCGCACGGAACGGTCGGTCCAGGCGCGTCAACAGTTGGGTACGGCGGGGGGAGCGGGAGGCAAGATAAAGCATCTTGGAAGCATAACCTGCGGCCCGTGTCTGAATCGAAAGCAACCGCACCCAATCGCGCTTCAACCCCGGGAAAGCTCACGGAGCGTTCATCGCCCCGACACCAACCTCAACGCCTTCACAAGGAGATGTACATGCGCCGCCCATCCCTGTCCCCGCTGCTGCTCGCCCTGTCCCTTGCCCTGGGAACCTCGATGACCGCCCACGCCCAGACCTCGCCTGCCGTCGCCGTCGCCGCCGACAGCACCCTGCTCAACATCTCGGCCAACGCCGAAGCCAAGCGCGTGCCCGACGTGGCCACGCTGTCGGCCGGTGTGGTCACCCAGGCCGTCGACGGCAACACCGCGATGCGCCAGAACGCCGAGCAGATGGTCAAGGTGCTGGCCGCGATCAAGGCCGCCGGCATTGCCGAACGTGACGTGCAGACCAGCGGGGTCAACCTCAGCCCGCAGTACCGCTATGTGGAGAACGAGCCGCCGAAGATCACCGGCTACCAGGCCAGCAACACGGTCAGCCTGAAGGTGCGGGACATCGCCAAGCTGGGCAAGGTGCTGGACGCGCTGGCGGCCCAGGGCGCCAACCAGATCAATGGCCCGCAGTTCGAGATCGACCAGCCCGAACCGGTATATGACGAAGCCCGCCTGGCCGCGCTGAAGAAGGCCCAGGCCCGCGCCGAGACCTACGCCAAGTCGCTGGGCCTGCGCGTGCGCCGCATCGTGAGCATCTCCGAGAACGGCGGCGGCAACTTCCGCCCGGTGATGATGCGTGCGGCCGCCGCGCCGATGGCCGCCGATGTGTCCACCCCGGTGTCGCCCGGCGAATCGTCGGTGTCGGTGAACCTGGACGTGGTGTTCGACCTGGGCCGGTAACAGAAGCGGATCATAGGGAGCGCGGACCAACGGTCCGCCGCTCCCACATGAGATGGATGACGGCGCCTGCGGGCGCCGTCATGCGTTCCGGGCCCGGTTCCTGAGCGCCAGCCAAACACCGACATGCCCCCTGACTTCCGGGCCGCGCCCCGCTCCGGTATTGCTGTCATTGCGCGGCCCCGCCTTCTGCGTCCTGCAACCCCATCGGCCGCGCCCGCACGTTTGATGTTCCCGCACATCTGGCAAGGAGAGTGGAGCATGGTCCGTACCCAACCCCGCGTAGTGCCGCTGCAGATCGACGTTTCCCGCGTGCTCGGCTGGAGCACGGCCCTGGCCCTGCACGTGCTGGCGCTGATGCTGTTGCTGATCCCCGCGGCCTACGTGGCCGCGCCCCTGCCACGTGAACGCATGCAGATACGGATGCTGTTGCCGCCGGAGCCTACCCCGCCGGTGCCGGTGCCGATCAAGCCGGACGTCCCCACCCTGGTGCAGCCGCGCACCGTGCCCAAGCCGCAGGTGGCCCCGCTGCCGCCGCCGACCGCCAGCGCCGACGATGCCCTGGCGGTGGCCCCGCTGCCGGCCAGCGAACCCCAGGCCCCGGTCTTGGCCCCCAGCGTCCCGGGGCCGGCCGCCGGGGGCGCCGGGGCGCAGTTGCAGTACCGCAGCGCGCCGCCGCCGGCCTACCCGATCGCCGCCCTGCGCAACCACGAACAGGGCACGGTGCTGCTGCGGGTGCGGGTGGAGGCCGATGGCCGGG
>NZ_QAIW01000239.1:0-756 GCF_003061285.1 Stenotrophomonas sp. HMWF003
GTCCATGCCTGTCGCTCCCTCCGGCCTGCCCCACCCCGCCGCACCCGATCGCCCGCTCGCCCAGGCCCTGCGCCGCGACCGCTGGCGGGTGGTGGTCGGTTACCTGGTGCTGGCCCTGGTGTGGATCCTGTGCAGCGATGCCGCGGTGCAGGTACTGGCGGGCGACATGGCCACCGCCGCCCGCTGGCAGACCGCCAAGGGCGCGTTTTTCGTGGTGGCCAGCGCCGGGTTGATCTATCTGCTGCTGCGCCCGCTGGCCCAGCACGTGCTGCACGCCCACTCGCGGCTGGAGTGCTCGGAAACCCGCCATCGGCAGATGTTCCAGGGCAATCCCGGGCCGATCCTGGTGTACGACCTGGACTCGCTGGCGATCCTGGATGTGAATCCGGCCGCCAGCAGCCTGTTCGGCTGGGACCGCGAGGCGTTCATGGCCATGCCGATCAGTGCGCTGTGGCCGCCGGGCGAGGAGAACCAGCTGGCCGAGAAGCTGGCGCAGATCCGCGCAGAGCCCGGCGAGCTGTGCGTGCTGACCGCCGACCTGCAGCTGCGTGACGGCAGCCGCCGGCGCATGGAGATGCGCAGCAACGCCATCGATTACGCCGGCCGGCCCGCCCGGCTGCTGATCGCCATCGACCGGACCAGCGAAACCCAGGCCCTGCGTCGCCGTGATCTGGCCTTGGCCCGGGTCGAGGAAGCCCACGAAATGGCCCGCATCGGCGCCTGGGAAGTAGACCCGGCCACCGGGCTGGGCCGCTA
>NZ_QAIW01000239.1:766-7848 GCF_003061285.1 Stenotrophomonas sp. HMWF003
CTCGGCCGCCGCCCGCCGGAAGCGAGGCGCTGGCACCGCTTCGAGGAACTGCTGGTGCCGGCCGACCCGGCCACCGCCGCGCTCACCGAACAACTGCTGCAGGACATGACCGGCGAGCAGGTGCAGATCGACGTGCTGCTGCCGCTGCTGGCGATGGACGGGCGCGCACTGATGGTGCACCTGCGCGCCGAAAGCGGGCACGACGACGCTGGCCGGCCGCGCGTGCTGGGCACGCTGCAGGATGTCACCGAGCGCGAGCAGTCGCGTCGGCTGCTGCGTGAGCGCGAAGAGCAGTTCCGCGAACTGGTCCGGGTGCTGCCCGATGGCGTGGTGATCCTGTCCGACGAATACGTGCTGTATGCCAACGCCTGCGCGGCGGCGCAGTTCGGTTATGGCCAGCACACGCTGCTGGGCGAGCCGCTGTCGGCGCTGGTGGACGCCGGTGACCTGGCGCGGGTGCGGGCGCAGCTGTTCGCGCCGATCCCGTTGCCGAGCACCGGCGCCGGTGAAGTGATCGGCATGCGCCGGCTCGACCGGCAGCGCTTCCAGGCCGGGTTGGCCGTGGGCGACGTGCGCTATGGCGGACGCAACTGCAAACTGTTGATCGTGCGCGACCTGAGCGAACCGGAACGGATCCGCGAAGCACTGGAGACCAGCAACCGCGAGCTGCAGGCGATGGCCGGGCGGTTGTTCTCGCTGCAGGAAGATGAGCGCCGCGCGATCTCGCGCGACCTGCATGACGACATCGGCCAGGCGATCACCGCCATGAAACTGTCGGCGTATGCTGCACAGGACGAGGCCGACGCCGCGCGCCGCGGCGAAGACCTGGAACAGATCATCCAGCTGGCCGATGCCACCGTTGGCAAGCTGCGCGACATTTCCACCCTGCTGCGGCCGCCACAGCTGGATGCGCTGGGGCTGGAAGCCGCGCTGCGCTGGCAGGCCGGCATGCTGTTCCGCTCGGCGGCGATCGAACTGCTGGCCGACATCCAGGCGCTGCCACGCCGCCCGCAGGGCGATATCGAGCAGGCCTGTTTCCGCATTGCCCAGGAAAGCCTGACCAACGTGCTGCGCCATGCGCGCGCCAGCCAGGTGAGCCTGCAGCTGCACGATGTCGGCGACAAGGGCCTGCACCTGCAGGTCCGCGACGACGGCGAAGGCTTCGACCCGGAAGGCCCGCGCGGGCTGGGCCTGATCGTGATGCGCGAGCGCGCGCAGAGCGTGGGCGGCACCCTGCGCATCGAGTCGGCGCACGGCGCCGGCACCCTGATCGACCTGTACCTGCCGTATCGCAGCAGCGCTGCGGCCACTTCTGAAATTCTGGAACACTGAACATGTGGAACCCTTCCCTGCCCCTGGTCAGCATCGAGGACGCGCCACCGCGCCTGGGTGCGGGCAATCCCGAGCTGCAGGCGATGGTCACCGAGGCCGCCTCCGGTGGCACGCCGCTGATGCTGATGCACGTGGACATCGACCATTTCGCGTCGGTCAACGAGAACATGAGTGCCGAAGTCGGTGACCAGGCGCTGGTACTGGTGGCCCAACGCCTGCAGCACCACCTGCGCGGCTGCGGCAAGCTGTGGCGGCACGGCAGCGACGAGTTCCTGATCGCGGTGCCGCGCAGTGCCGGCGTGCCGTTGCCTGAAGACCTGGCGGAGGAAATCCGCCAGCAGCTGGAACTGCCGTTGTCGGTGCTGCCGTACACGCTGTTCATGACCGGCAAGCTGGGCGTCAGCCTGTGCCCGGAACATGCCACCGTCACCTCGCGCCTGCTGGACCACGCCGAAGACGCCCTGCACCAGGCCGCCCGCGAAGGCGGCAACGCGGTGCGCATCCATGCGGTGGACACGCCCTCCAGTGCGCACAGCGAGAGCATCATCGCGCGCCAGATCGTGGACGCCATTCCCAATGGCGAGTTGAAGCTGCGCTACCAGCCGCTGGTAAGTGCGCGCGACGGCCACGTGGTGGGCATGGAGGCCCTGCTGCGCTGGCAGTCGCCCACCCTGGGCATGCTGGTGCCGGAGCGCTTCATGCGCACCGCCGAGCGGCTGGGCATCATCGTGCAGATCGGCACGTGGGTGCTGGAAGGCGCGCTCAAGCAGGCCAAGCTGTGGCGCGACCAGGGCTTCGATGATTTCACCATCGCCGTCAACGTCTCCACCCTGCAGCTGCTGCGCCCCAACTTTTTCGCCGAAGTGATGTCGGTGATGCAGGCCGCGGGCGTACCGGCGCAGATGCTGACCCTGGAGATCAACGAAAGCGCGCTGACCAACAACGTCAATTTCGTGCACGAAACGCTGGTCAACCTGCGCAACGAAGGGATCAGCCTGAGCCTGGACAACTTCGGCACCGGCGACTCCAGCCTGAGCGCGCTGGTGCGCTACCCGGTGGACAAGCTGAAGATCGACCGCAGCTTCATCAAGAGCGCGCCGGCCGGCAACCGCGAGGCTGCGATCGCGCGCGCCATCATCGCCATGGGCCACCAGCTGGGCATGACGGTGATCGCCAACGGGGTGGAATCGCAGGCACAGCTGGGCTTCCTGCGCCGCAACGACTGCGACGTGTTCCAGGGCTACCTGTTCGGTGAGCCGATGTCCGCCGATGCGGCCGGCATGACCCTGCGCCGCCGCTACCTGCGCCCGGAAGCGTTCGCCGAGACCCGTCCCGACCGCACGCTGCTGCTGCTGGACGACGAGGAGAACGTGCTGCGCTCGCTGGTGCGGCTGTTCCGTCGCGATGGCTACCGCATCCTGGCGGCCGGCAACGTGCGCGATGCGTTCGACCTGCTGGCGATCAACGACGTGCAGGTGATCCTGTCCGACCAGCGCATGAGCGACATGAGCGGCACCGAGTTCCTGGGCCGGGTCAAAATGCTGTATCCGGACACGATCCGGCTGGTGCTGTCGGGCTACACCGACTTGAACACGGTGACCGACGCGATCAACCGCGGCGCGATCTACCGGTTCCTGACCAAGCCGTGGAACGACGACGAGCTGCGCAAGCACATCCACCAGGCGTTCCGTACGCACGAGGAACAGCGGCGGGCCAATACGGCGCCGCCGGTCGCGCTGCCGGCGGCGGACGACGACTGAGGGCGGTAGAGCCGACCGTTGGTCGGCTGCGCTGCCCGCGCGCGCCAGTCACCACGGTAGAGCCGACCGTTGGTCGGCTGTTGTCGGAGCCCCGGGCGATGTCGGCAGCCGGGCAGAGCCCGGCTCTACGTGGGGCGCGGCTGCTTGATCGGCAGTACCAGGCGGAACCTGGAGCCGACGCCGGGGGTGCTGTCCAGGTCGATGCGGCCGTGGTGCTTGTTGACGATGCTGTAGGAGATCGACAGGCCCAGCCCGGTGCCGCTGCCGACCGGCTTGGTGGTGAAGAACGGGTCGAAGATGCGCTGGCGCAGGTCCGGCGAGATACCGCCGCCGGTGTCTTCGAATTCCACCCACACGTGGTCGCCGTCCACGCCGGTGCGCACGGTGATCGTGCCGCGATCGGCGATCGCATGGCCGGCGTTGAGCAGCAGGTTCATGTACACCTGGTTGAGCTCGGACGGCAGGCATTCCACCAGCGGCAACTGGCCGAATTCGCGCTGCAGGGTCACCTTGTACTTGAGCTCGTTCCAGATGATGTTGATGGTGGACTCGAGCCCGGCGTGCAGGTCGACCAGCTTCCAGGATTCATCGCGGCCGGAATACGAGAAGTCCTTCAGGTCGCGCACGATCCGGGTCACCCGCTCGATGCCCTCGCGCGACTCGGCCATCAGCTGCGGCAGGTCGCGGCTGATGAAGTCGATGTCGAAGCGGGTGCGGATGTCGTCGATTTCCGGGATGAGCGCCTTCGGGTCCGGTGCACGCAGGGCGCGCTCGTAGGCTTCGATCACGGTGAACAGGCTGCGCAGGTATTCCTGCAGGCTGCCCAGGTTGGAATGCACGTAACCGATCGGGTTGTTGATCTCGTGCGCCACGCCGGCGGCCAGCTGGCCGATGGAAGCCATCTTCTCCGACTGCAGCAGCTTTTCCTGGGTGCCGTTGAGGCGCAGGTAGGCCTGGCGCAGTTCGGCGTGGCGCTGCTGCAGTTCGCGTTCGTAGTCTTCCTGGCCTTCGATGCGGCGGAACAGTGCCAGGTAGTGGCGCTGACCCGCATCTTCGTGCTGGTAGACGTGGGCGATGACCATGCGCTCGCCCACCGGCAGGCTGCCGTTCCAGTGGCCGTGCTGGCGGGCGTGCTCCAGCGCGTCCGGCGGCAGCAGCTGGCGCAGCCATTGCGCGGCGCCCAGGCCGGCGGCGTCTTCGGCATGGCCGAGCATTTCGCTGACCGCGGCATTGGCCAGGGCCACGCTGCCATCCTCGCGGAACAACAGCATGCCTTCGTTGACCCGCTCGAACAGGGCAAGCAGGACCGGCTGCGGCGGCAGCGGTGCGGTGACAAGGTTGGAAGAAGCGGTCACGGTCACATCGGGCAGTCTAAACAGGCGCCCAATATACGCGTTGACCCGCGTGACGGCAGCCCGTGCACGCACAGCGGCCCGCGCAGGGGCCGGATCAGGCGACGGCCAGCGGCCGCCGCGTATGCAGGATGTTGGCCTGGCCCTTGGCGTCGTACGCCGAGGAGGCTTCGCTGCGGCCCAACTGGCGCAACGCCCAGTTGACCTCGCGGCGGCGGCGGGAGAGCAAGACGCCGTTGGCGCGGTTGCGCTCGGCCAGCTCCTGCAGGCGTTCGCCCTGCCCGACCGGCAGCGTGGCCTCGAGCGCACGCAGCGCGTCGAGCTTGGCCCCGGTGGCGCGGATCAATGCATGCACGTCATGCTCCACCAATGCCTGGCGTTCGACGTCCAAGGCATCGCTGAGGCGCTGCAATGGCTCGCTCATCGCCAGGTTCATCCCTGCAGCTGCTGGTCCAGCTCGAGCATGCGCGAGGCAATGGCATCGGGGTTGATCTTGTAGGTGCCGTTCTGCAGCGACTCGCGCACGGCCTGCACGCGGCCGGCATCGATGGCCGGGGCGGTGCTCAGTTCGCGCTGCATGGCCTGCAGGCTGGTGGCCTCGCCGGTCAGGCGCAGGCTGTCGGCAGCCTCGACCGGACGGGTCGGGGCATCGGTGCTGGCTGCCGGCTTGCTGCCAAGCGCGACGCTGCGCAGATGGGCGGTGGCCTGCAGGTTGCCGTCGATTTTCTGGCTCATGAAGTTGTCCTGGGAATGCGGTTCACAAGGGATAACGGCATGGGGACCGCCATCTTTAGGGGGTTCTGCGGTTTTTTTGACGAATTCCGCCGCAGGTTCAGCAATGTGCTCAGCGCGTCACAAAAACGTCGCCGTTGGTGGCCACCGTACCCTGCACGACCTTGCGTGAGGATAGATTCTCCACCGAAACACGTTCATTTTCACCGGCATCGGCCAGCGCCTTGCCGGCCACGCGGACTTCCACCCCGCCAAAGCGCGAGACCAGCGCCACGCTGTCGCCCCGGCGCACCAGGCGCTGGGCGACCAGGTCGTTGGCGGCGAGCAGGCTGCCGGCACTCAAGGTGCGCCGGGCCACCCGCCCGACCGCGGCGGCCGGATCGGCCAGCGCCGCCCCGGCAATCCGGGCCACGTCACGCTGGGCAGTGGTGATATCGGCCAGGGCGATGGTTTCTCCAGCCCCGATACCGCGGTTGAGGATGAGCACGGTCTGGTTGCGGCGGATCTTGACCGGCACGAACAGCCGCCAGCCGCCCGCATCGGGGCAACTTACTTCTACAGTGCTGGTGCCGGTGGGCTGGGCGCGCAGGCCCTGCCCGCAGACGGGCAGGCGCAACGCCGAATCGAGGGTGGTGTCGCCTTCACTGCCGGCCGGAAGGGTCGACAGCGCGGCGGCGCGGATGCTGTCCACCGGCTGCCAGGCACCGGCGGCAGACGCAGGCGCGCCGGCAACGGCAAGCAGGGCAAGGATGATCCAACGCATGGCGGCTCCAGGGGCAAGGCACATGCGCAGCGTCCTGCAAGCGGCGTGCCGGACGCGGGTTTGCCGAACCCTCAAGTCGACCGCGCTGGCGCCGATACCCCTTCCATGTCACATGACCTGCTCAACCGCATCGACCAGCGTACGCGCCTGGCCGGCCACAATCGTCTGGCCCTGCTGCTGTTCCGGCTCGGCGGACGCCAGCTTTTTGGCGTGAATGTGTTCAAGGTGCAGGAAGTCCTGCGCCGTCCGGACCTGTTCCAGGTACCCGGGCTGCCCAGCCAGTTCGCCGGCGTGGCCGATGTACGCGGCCGCTCGGTACCGGTGCTGGACCTGGGCCTGGCGATCGGCCACCCCGAACGGGAACCGGACGCCGACAAGGCCCCGGGCTACCTGGTGGTGACCGAGTTCAACCGGTCGATCCAGGGCTTCCTGGTCAGCGGGGTGGAACGGATCGTCAACATCGCGGTGGAAGACATCCACCCGCCGCCGGAACTGGGCGCCGAGTCGAGCTATCTGACGGCGGTTACGCGGTTCCAGGGCGAGCTGATCCAGGTGATCGACGTGGAAAGCGTGCTGGCCGACATCGCCCAGGTGCGCGGCGAGGCGGTGCTGGACCCGTCGCTGGCGCAGTCGCTGCCCTCCGACGGCCCGCAGCTGCAGGTGCTGGTGGTGGACGATTCGCGGGTGGCGCGCCAGCAGATCCGCAGCGTGCTGGACCAGCTGGGCGTGGGCGCGACACTGCTCTCCGATGGCAAGCAGGCGCTGGACCACCTGATCCAGATCCACGCTTCGGGGGAGAACCCGGCTGAGCGCTACGCGATGGTGATCTCGGACATCGAGATGCCGGCGATGGACGGTTACACGCTGACGACAGAAATCCGTCGCCACCCCGGCCTGGCCGGGTTGTACGTGCTGCTGCACACCTCGCTGTCGGGCGTCTTCAACAACGCGATGGTCGAGCGGGTGGGCGCCAACGCGTTCGTGGCCAAGTATTCCCCGCACGAACTGGCCGATTTCGTGCTGGATCGGTTGCGGAAGGTGGCGATGGCGGCTTGAACGCGGGGCGGTTGGTTCGCTGGGAGCGGCGGTCACGTGTGCGTGGGCAGGCCGGGGCGGATGGGGTTGCGGGACACGCCGTAAACC
>NZ_QAIW01000240.1:0-9717 GCF_003061285.1 Stenotrophomonas sp. HMWF003
TCTTGGGATGTCCTACCGCTGGTGAGCGGCAGGGTGGGCGCGGTGGGTAGCCCATCTTCATTCGCCCCCTGAATCGAAACCATCCAACCAATCGACTCAATCGACGTTTGCAACTAGTTGCATGGGACGGGGTGCGCGGGAAGGACACACTGGCCTCAGTTCCCGAGACTGTCGCCTTCAACTCGAGATCACGCCCATCACACGTGATCTCGACCTATACGCTGAGGCTGACGTCGCCGCCCAGGCGAGACGGTTCCGGACCCTTTGCACTTTCTACCGCAAGGATAGACATATGAACCGTCGCACCGTTTCCTCCACCCACCTGCCGACGCTGCGCCCGCTGGCCGCCAGCCTGCTGCTCGCCTTGAGCACGCTGCCCATGGGGATTGCCTTTGCCGGCGACCTCGACGATGAGAGTGCCGTGGTCAACCCGGGAGACACGCCGGAGGCCTGGCGTCTGATCAACAATTCACAGCTGGCGGTGGTGGGTGGAAAGACACTTCGCATTTCCGCCGGGGGCACCTCTACCGTGACGCTCGAGAATGCCGAAGTTGTCCGCAGTGGCACAGGGTATACGGCCGTAGAGCTCCGTGACGACGCCATCTTTGGGGCCGTCAACAGTCGCTTCCTGGGAACCATTCAGCTTGACGGCGGTAACTCAGAAGCGCGGCTTGAGAACAGTGAGGTGATTGTCACCACGGCGGGCCAGGCTCCGAGCAACACCGTGTCCGTCGGCGTGGATCTTAGTTCAGGCCCCGCGGGTGGGGGCGCGCGTACTTCCTCTGCGCGGATCAGCGGCACGACCATCCGCGTCGAGGATGCGCCCGATACCAGTCAACCATACAACAGCGGCCTGGGCGTTCGGCTGTTGTTCGGGCAGGTGGATATTCTCAACAAGTCCCACATCGTCGCCGCCAACGTTGGCGCGTTGCTCAGCGGTACGGTCAGTGCTCCCGAACGCCTGCGCCTGAGCATTGATGATTCCACGCTGGAGTCCGGACACGGCGCAGCCATCCATGTTCGCCCCCTTGGTTCGGACAAGCGCTACGACATCACCGTCAGCAATGGATCACAGCTCATCGGCGGCGACGGCAACCTGCTGCTCGTGGCCCGGGAGACGCCAGCAATGGGGCGCGCCGACGTGGCCTTTACCGTGGACAACGCACGTCTGGCCGGCAACATCACCTTCGATCCCGGCACAGTAAACGGCACGCTGGATGTTGCCCTGCGCAACAAGGCGCAGATCGACGGCCGCTTTTTCAACGTGACCTCGGCCAGCATCGACGACAACAGCACCTGGCTGCTGACCGGCGACAGCAGTGTGGGCCGCCTGGCGCTGGGCAGCACCGGCACCATCGGGCTGGGCGATGGCACTACGTTCAACACGCTCACCGTTGATAGCTTCACCGGCGATGGCGGCACGTTGGCGTTCAACACCCAGCTGGGCGACGACACCTCGGCCAGCGACAAGCTGGTCATCACCGGCGATGCCAACGGCCAGGCCAATGTGCGCGTGACCAATGCCGGCGGCACCGGGGCGAAGACCGATCGTGGCATCGAGCTGATCGATATCGGCGGTGCGTCCAACGCGCAGTTCGACCTGGTCGGCCGCGCCGTGGGTGGGCAGTACGAGTACTTCCTGGTGAAGGACGCCAACGGCAACTGGTACCTGCGCTCGGACCTGGCCGCCGGGCCGGACCCGTGCCTGGTGGATCCGAGCCTGCCGGAGTGCAAGCCGGTCGACCCGATCGATCCGGTCGACCCGCCGTCGCCGGTGCTGCGCCCGGAAGCCGGCGCGTACCTGGCCAACCAGTTCGCCATGGACCAGCTGCTGCGGCACCAGTGGCGCGACCGCCAGGGCGGCAGCACCGCCATCGACGGCGTGCGCGGCTGGGCGCGGGTGGATGGCACGCAGAGCAAGCTGTCGGCGGTGGAAGATCAGCTGGATCTGCGCGTGGACCGCTCGCGCCTGCAGCTGGGCGCCGATGTGGGCGTGTTCGACAACGGTCGTGGCCGCGTGGGTGTGATGGGCACGCTGGCGCAATCCAGCGCGACCTCGCGTTCGCAGCTGACCGGCTACAGCGCACGCGGCAAGGTCGAAGGCGGCGCGCTGGGCGTGTACGGCAACTGGAACACCGACGCGCTGTATGTGGATGCCAGCGTGCAGCGCGGGCAGTTCCGCAACCGCGTGCAGGGCGAAGGCCTGGCCGAGGAACGCTACGACTCGGACATCTGGCAGTCGTCGCTGGAAGCGGGCTATCGCTTCGACATCGGGCAGATCGGCAACACCGCGTTGCGCCTGCAGCCGGAGTTGCAGCTGGTGTACACCGATGCCACTACCGACCGGCACACCGAACGCAACGGCACCATCGTGCGCAGCGTGGGCGACGACGGGTTGTCGGGCCGCCTGGGCCTGCGCCTGCAGGGCGAGTCCCGTGCCACGGTGGGTGCGGCGGTGAGCCCGTACCTGGCGGTGAACTGGTACCGCGATGGCAGCAGCAACGGCATGGCCTTCGATGACGACGTGCTGCAGGCCAGCCTGCCGCGCAACCGGTACGAGGTCAGCGCCGGTGGACGGGTGGAGTTCCGCTCGGGACTGAGTGGTTGGGGCGGGCTGGGCGTGATGCGCGGTGACCATGGGTATCGCGAGGCCACGGCGAACCTGGGGATGTCGTACCGCTGGTGAGCGGTTGGCTTGCCACGGTGGGTGGGTCGGGAGCCGGCCAGCGGCCGGCACTACCCGGGCGAATGGGGCTCTGCCCGGCTCAACCAGCGAAGTGCTGGTAACCGCCCGGGCCGGTTTCGCCTTCGCACTGCACGCCCTGCCCTTCGACGATGCGGCCGATGCGGGTGAGCGGCAGCCGCAGCGATTCGGCCACGGCATGCAGCGCGTCGCGCTGGTCGGCGGCGGCGGTGAAGCACAGTTCGTAATCGTCGCCGCCGCGCAGGGCGCAGCCACGCGCGGCATCGCGACCGAGCACCGCACGCAGGGCCGGTGACAGCGGCAGGGCATCGGCATCCACTTCGGCGCCCACGCCACTGCGCGTGGTGATGTGGCCCAGGTCGGCCAGCAGGCCGTCGGAGACATCCACGGCGGCATGTGCGAACGCACGCAGACGCAGCCCCAGGGTGACCCGCGGGGTGGGCCGCAGCAGTCGCTGCCGCAGCGCTTCGTAATCGCCCAGCACGGTGGCGGTGGCGATGTTCAACTCGCCGCGCTGCCACAACTGCAGCGCACCGGCGGCATCACCGAGGGTGCCACTGACCCAGATGTCATCGCCCACCTGGGCGCGGTCGCGGCGCAGCGCCTGACCGCGGGCTACCTGCCCCATCGCCGTGACCGAAAGAGACAGCGGGCCCCGCGTGGTATCACCACCGATCAGCGCGATGGCGTGTTCGTCGGCCAGGGCGAAGAAGCCGTCGGCGAACGATTCGATCCAGTCCGGGTGCGCGTCGGGGAGCGACAGCGCCAGCGTGCACCACGCCGGGCGTGCGCCCATGGCCGCCAGGTCGGACAGGTTGACCGCCAGGGTCTTCCAGCCGATGTCGAAGGGCATGGTCTCGGCCGGGAAATGCACGCCGCTGTTGAGGGTGTCGGCGGTGACCACCAGCTGTTCGTTCGGCCGCGGCTGCAGCAGCGCGGCGTCGTCGCCGATGCCGAGCACCACGTCGTCGCGCTCGGCGGTGCGGGCACGGATGCGGTCGATCAGGGCGAATTCGGCAAGGGACATGGGCGCTCCCGCGGTTGTGCGTGCCGCGCAGCGCGCGGTGGGGCCGGTTGTACGTGCCGCGCGGCGCGCGATGGGCGGTTATGCCTGCCGCGCTGCGTGCGGTTGTCGGTAGTGCCGGCCGCTGGCCGGCAACCTCAGCATCCCGGCAGCTGCCGGCCAGCGGCCGGCACTACCGCAGGCCGGTCAGTGACCGGATTCGGCCTTGCGCCACTCGACCGCTGCGCGATCCAGCACGCCGTTGACGTAGGTGTGGCCGTGCTCGGAACCAAAGCGTTTGGCCGATTCGATGGCTTCGTTGATCACCACGCGGTACGGCACGTCCAGGCGGTAGCGCATTTCGAAGGCGGCCACGCGCAGCGCGGCGCGTTCGATGGCGTCCACTTCGTCGATGCTGCGGTCCAGGTACGGGGTCAGCGCCTCGTCCAGGTCCTTGCGGTTGTCCAGCACGCCGTGGATCAGCGCTTCAAAGTAGGCCAGGTCGGCGATTTCGCGCGCCTGCTCGTGGGCAAACTGGGCAATCACGGTCTGCGCGTTGCCCCCGGAAATCTGCCACGCATAGATCGCCTGCAGGGCACGACGGCGCGCGCGCGAGCGCAGCACGGGGTCGATGCCATCACGGCGGACGGGTTTACCGGAGGGCTTGCCCGGGTTCGACTTGTTCACGGCAACTGCTCCAGAAGATTGACCATTTCCAACGCCGTCAGTGCGGCTTCCTCCCCCTTGTTGCCATGGCTGCCACCGGCACGGGCCTCGGCATCCTCGGCGCGTTCCACGGCGAGCACGCCATTGAGCACCGGCACGCCGAAATCCAGCTGCACGCGCATCAGGCCTTCGGCGCAGCCATCGGCCACGTGTTCGTAGTGGCGGGTGTCGCCACGGATCACACAGCCCAGGGCGATGATCGCGGCATGTTCATGCGCGGCGGCCAGGCGGGCGGCCACCAGCGGCAGTTCCCATGCGCCGGGCACGCGGATCACGTCGATGGCGGCTTCGTCGATGCCGTTGCCGGCCAGGCTCTGCCGCGCGCCAGCCACCAGCACGTCGGTGATGCGGGCATTCCAGCGGCTGGCGAGGATGGCGAAACGGGCCTTTTCCGGAGTACGGAGGTCGCCTTCGTAGTGGCTCATGTTCGGCGTGGGGTCCAAAAGGTTGACTAGTTTAACGCGGGCGGGCCGGTTACGCCGGACAGGCGGCTGCCCGGGTGGCGGTGCGCGGTGGTCGGGGGAAAGCCACGTAGAGCCGGGCTCTGCCCGGCTGGCGGTGCGCGGTGGCCAGGGGTAGCCGGGCAGAGCCCGGCTCTACGGGGCGGTCGGTCAGGGGGTGACCGTTTCCACCACTTCCAGCCCGTACCCGGCCAGGCCGATCTGGCGGCGGGGGGTGCCCAGCACGCGCAGCTTGCCCAGGCCCAGGTCGGACAGGATCTGCGCGCCGGCGCCGTTGCGGCGCCACTGGCTCACATCCTTGTCCTTGCCCGGGGTCACCGGGGCCGGCTGCTGGCGCAGGCGGGCCAGCAGGCTGTTGGTGTCGCGCGGGGCCGACAGCACCACCATCACCCCGCGCTCGGCGGCGGCAATGGCGCGCAGGGCGTCGGTGGAGGCCACGCCGAAGTCGTCGCGGCGCCAGGGCAGCAGGTCGGCCAGCGGGTTTTCCACCGGCACCCGGACCAGCGTGGGCTCGGTGTCCGGGGTACCGCGGACCAGGGCGAAATGCAGGTCGTGGGCAATCCGGTCACGGTAGGTGACCAGCTTGAAGGGGCCGAACTCGGTGTCGATCTCGCGCTCGTCCACGCGCTCGACCGTCTTCTCGGTGGCCAGGCGGTAGGCGATCAGGTCGGCGATCGAGCCCATCTTCAGGCCGTGCTCGCGGGCGAACACCTCCAGCTCCGGGCGGCGCGCCATGCTGCCATCCGGGTTGAGGATTTCCACCAGCACGCCGGCCGGCTCCAGCCCGGCGAGCATGGCCAGGTCCACGCCCGCCTCGGTATGCCCGGCGCGGGTGAGCACGCCGCCCGGCTGGGCGATCAGCGGGAAGATGTGGCCCGGCTGGTGCAGGTCGGCCGGCCTGGCATCCGGCTTCACCGCCGTGCGGATGGTGTGCGCGCGGTCGTAGGCCGAGATGCCGGTGGTGACGCCCTCGGCCGCCTCGATGCTGACCGTGAAGTTGGTCTGGAACTGCGCGGTGTTGGCCTGGACCATCGGTGCCAGGCCCAGGTCGGCGGCGCGCTCGCGGGTGAGCGGCAGGCACACCAGGCCACGGCCGTGGGTGACCATGAAGTTGATGTCCGACGGCTTGACCAGCTCGGCGGCCATGATCAGGTCGCCTTCGTTCTCGCGGTCTTCGTCATCGACGATGACCACCATGCGGCCGAGGCGGATGTCGTCCAGGATGTCCGGAATGGGGGCGAAGTTCATGCCGCATCTCCTTGTACATGCGCACCGGTGGCCGGCACGCTGATCAACCGTTCCACATAGCGGGCCACCAGATCGATTTCCAGGTTGACCGCACTGCCCACGCCGGTGGCGGCGAAGGCAGTGTTGGCCACGGTATGCGGGATCAGCGCGACCTCGAAGCCCTGCGCATCGACCTCGTTGACGGTCAGGCTGACGCCATCCACGGAGATCGAGCCTTTCTTGGCGATGTAGCGCAGCAGCGCGGCCGGCGCGGCGAAGCGCCAGCGCTGGGCGCGGGCATCGTCATGGATGGACAACACCTGGCCCAGACCATCGACGTGGCCGCTGACCAGATGGCCGCCGAGGCGGTCGGTCGGGCGCATGGCGCGTTCAAGGTTGATCACCGCGCCGTCGGCCAGCTGGCCCAGCGTGGTCAGGCCCAGGGTCTCGGTGGACGCGTCCGCCTGGAAGGACGTGGCGTCGTAGGCGATGACGGTCAGGCAGACGCCATTGATGGCGATGCTCTCGCCCATCTGCACGTTGTCGAACGGCAGGGTGCCCACGTTGAAAGTAAAGCGGACGTCGCCGCCGAGGGTGTCGCGTGCGGCCAGACGGCCGACGCCTTCGATGATTCCAGTAAACAAGGAACGTTCTCCGCGAAAAGTGAGCGAAAAACGCCGCAAGGCATATAGGTGCACACCGAGCCCAGGGCCCGGTCGCACCGTCTTCTTTCATCCGGACTATACCGTCGGCTCCGGCATCGGACCGGATCTGCTGACCTTCCGGCAGAGGCCGGAAGCGCTCGCGGGCTCGTGCTTGCGCACCTACCGCCGGTGGGGAATCGCACCCCGCCCTGAAGACGTTTGTGTACCGGCGAACCGGCGCGGCCATTGTAACAGGGCAAGCTGACTGCTCGCTTTTTGTGAAGTTCTGGTTAAAATCCGCTCGCGCGGCAGTGATCGCCGCTCCTGCCGCCCAGTGAAGGGCCGGCTGAAATGGACCTCAATACCCACCAAGGAACCTGCATGCGCAAGATTCTCCTGGCCGCCGCCCTGCTGGCCGCTGCCCCGCTTTCCGCCGTCGCGGCCGAAGGCCTGAGCTACACCTACGTGGAAGGTGGCTGGACCCAGCTGCAGCTGGACCGCAACGGCGCCCCTTCCAAGCCGAAGCTGGACGGCGGTTACATCCGTGGTTCGTTCGCCATCGCCGAACAGGTGCACGTCTTCGGTGCCTACAGCACCGTGTCCAAGACCTACCGCTACGACTACTACGGCACCGACGTGCGTATCGAGCAGGACCTGAGCCAGCCGGAGCTGGGCATCGGCTACCACATGCCGATGAGCGACCGCGTCGACTTCACCACCGACCTGGCCTGGCTGCGCATCAACAACGAATTCAAGCGTTCGTTCGACGGCACCGACTTTGATCGCTTCAAGGAACACACCAACGCCGCCCGCGCCACCCTGGGCGTGCGTGGCAAGCCCTCGCCGCGTACCGAAGCCTGGCTGAAGGCCGGCTACATCGACGGCAGCGACATGGATGGCACCTGGACCGGCACCCTCGGTGGCCAGGTCAACTTCACCCCGACCTGGGGTCTGGTGGGCGAAGTGCAGGCGTACGACGAAGTCACCCAGTATTCGGTGGGCGTCCGCGCGAGTTTCTGATCGGGCTGCGGCGGTTCGCCGCTGCGCCGTGATCGAACGGGTCCCGAAAGGGGCCCGTTTTTTTTGGTGATTCGCCCCTATGCCGGGCAAGCAGAAACGTGCTTTGACGCTTTCCAGGCGCAGCCGTCGGCGGGTCGGGCGCTGGGGGCCTACCGGCTGCTGCGGGGCCCTCACGGCCGCGACCGGCCCGACCGGAGACGCCAGCCGATTCAAACGGCGCCCACCCGCGTAGCGTCGTGCCCACGCTGAGACGGCCCTCGCAACAGCAGGCTTCCTCAAGATGGGAGAAGCACCTTTTTTGCGCTGCGCGCTATGCATCGAGGGCGTGCGTTTGAACGCATCATGAAACGCGCCGGTGCAGGCACTGGCGGCCTGCGTCGACGGCGTTGTTAGAATCGCGTGGACGACACGAGGTCGCCACTGCCGGTCCATGACGGACCGGCCGACACGGACATCAACATCGAGAGGACTGCATGCAGATGCGCAACACCCTGATCCTGGCCAGTGTGCTGGCCATGGCGCCGCTCGCGGCATCGGCCGCCGACGGCCTGAGCTATACCTATGTGGAAGGCGGCTGGGCTGGCCTGCAGGTACATGACAGCGCGGCCGGCGATCCGGAAGCCGGCGGTGGTTTCATCCGCGGATCGTTCGCGATCGCCGAGCAGGTCCATGTGTTCGGCGGCTACAGCCGCGTGTCCGATACGTTCGGCTTCGACGGCGCCCGCAGCAAGGTGACCCTGGAGCAGCCCTACCTGGGCGTGGGCTACCACATGCCGATGAGCGACCGCATCGATTTCACCAGCGACATCAGCTGGGTGCGCCGCAATGCCGAGACGAAGTACACATTCGACGGCCTCCCGACCTACCGCAGCAAGTACCACACCAACCTTGGCCGGGCCACCGTGGGCGTGCGCGGCAAGCCGTCGCCGCGCACCGAAGCGTGGGCGAAGGCCGGTTACCTGGACGGCAGCGATGTCGACGGCAACTGGGTCGGCCAGCTGGGTGGACAGTTCAATTACACCCCGCGCGTGGGCTGGGTAATGGAAGTGGAAGCCTACGGCCGCTCCTTCGAATACACCGCCGGCCTGCGCCTGAGCTTCTGATCGGCCCTGCCCATCATGGGCACCGCACGGATGGCGGTGAATACCCCATCCGTGTGCGCATGAAAATGCGCTAGGCTTCCGCGCCCTGCATTGGACGCTGACCATGAAACACATTCCCCGCGCGCTCGCCACTTCCCTGCTGCTGTGCAGCCCATTGCTGGCATCGGCGGCGACACCCGCCGCACCGCTGACGCCCGAACAGACCTTCGATCTGTACGCACGGATGATGCTGGAAGACGACGCGGCAGCGGCGCGCACGCTCAACGACGCGCTGCGCCCGGCCTATGACGGCCAGGACCCGATCGAATTCAACAAGGGAACTTTCGCCACCGCACTCGCTTCGCCGTTGCAGGGCCTGCTCACGGCGGCAGGTACCGATGACGCGCGGATCAAGGCGATGCCCGCCGTGGTGGCCGCCAACCTGGGCAAGACCCACTGCCGTGCGCAGCGCAGCACCCTGCGCGACAACGACGCCGTGGACGGCGCGAAGGTCGCCACGGTCGCGTTCAGCTGCCAGGTGACGGCGCTGGATGGCCTGCGCCCGTTGTTCGACGCAAGCGTGGCCGACAACACCCCGGCCGGCTTGAAGCGCTTCACCGACGCCTACGTGGCCGCACTCGGCAGCGGTCCACGCCGCGAGGTGCTCGGCACCGTGGATCTGTACCCGGCCAAGGACAACGGCTACTGGTACAGCGGCAACCTCGACGCGCTGGTGGCGCCGGTGGTGGATGCGCTGCTGCCGTTCGATGCGTGGCAGCAGGAGGCCGCCGCGAAGGACGCACCGGCGGTCACCGGCGTGGCCAGCTGCGATCTGCTGTTGCAGCAGCAC
>NZ_QAIW01000240.1:9749-26104 GCF_003061285.1 Stenotrophomonas sp. HMWF003
GGCCGAAGAGTTGAAGGACAAGGCCCAGACCCAATCGGTGGAGGCCATGGTGCAGGAGTGCAAGGCGCTGCGCTCGATTGCCGAAATGATGTGGACCGACGCCTGCCGCTGAGCAGGACACCGGGAATGCCGACCGTTGGTCGGCATTCGACACTGGCTCAGGCCCGCAGCAGCAGCCGCAGGTCGTCACCGACCTGCCGCTGGTCGATCACGCGCAGGCGACGCTGTTGTTGCATCGCATGGATGCCCAGCCCCGACAACAACGGCAAGCCCTGCTCGCCCAGCAGCGTGGGCGCCTGGTACAGCAGCAGCTCATCGACCCAACCGCCGGCCAGCAACGCACCGGCCAGCGTCGCACCGGCTTCGGTGTGCACTTCATTGATGCCGCGTTCGGCGAGCAGGGCCAGCACCGCGCCCAGGTCCAGGCGGCCTTCGCGGCAGGCAACGCTGGCAAAGGCCGCATCGGCCGCATCCGGCGCACTCACCGCGGCATCGTGCAGGTACAGCGTGGGCGCCCCGCCCTCGCGCACGCGCGCGCATTCCAGCGAACGCAGGCGTGAATCGAGCACCACGCGCAGCGGCGGCACGACGTCGGTGTCGGCCAGTCGCACGGTCAGCATCGGGTCGTCGGTCAGCACGGTGTCGGCGCCGGTCAGGATCGCACCCGCACGCGCGCGCCAGTGCTGCACGTCCTCGCGCGCCGCCGCACCGGTGATCCACTTCGATGTCCCATCGGCCATCGCGGTGCGGCCATCCAGGCTGGCGGCCAGCTTCACCCGCAGCCAAGGCCGGCCGCGCTCGATGCGCGACAGGAAGCCCTTGTTGAGCTCGCGCGCCTGCGCGGCCATCAGGCCTTCGGCGACGTCGATGCCGGCCGTGCGCAGCAGGTCGAAGCCACCGCCATCCACCTTCGGGAACGGATCGCGCATGGCCGCCACCACCCGCGTCACGCCCGCGTCGATCAACGCCAGCGCGCAGGGCGGGGTGCGCCCGTAATGCGCGCAGGGCTCCAGGGTGACGTAGGCGGTCGCGCCACGCGCGCGTTCACCGGCGTCGCGCAGTGCGAACACTTCGGCATGCGGGCCCCCGGTGCGTTGGTGCCAGCCCGCGCCCACCACCTCGTCCGCGTGGGCGATCACACAGCCCACCAGGGGATTGGGTCGCGCGGTGTACGCCGCCCGTTCGGCCAGGCGCAACGCGTGCGCCATATGCAGGTGGTCGAGCGCGGAGAATTCAGTCATGGCAATGATCAGTCGGCGGCAGGCGTGCAGCGCCGATGGTAGCCCAGCCGGTGTCGCCGCGAGGCGGCCGGCCTCAGCCCTTCTTTTTCTTTTCCAGCGGGATCACGCCGCCCAGCAGCTGCAGTTGTTCGGTGCTGGCCGGCAGGTCGCGTTCGAGTTTCTCGATTTCCTCGCGGAAGTCGGCCACGTCGCCGAAGCTGCGGTACACCGAGGCAAACCGTACATACCCCACGTGGTCGAGCTTGCGCAGTTCGTTCATCACGAACTCGCCGATCTTGATCGACGGAATTTCACGTTCGCCGCAGACGCGTGCCTGCTGCATCACCGCACGCACCGCCAGTTCGATCTCGTCTTCGGGCACCGGGCGCTTCTGCAGCGCGCGATCGAAGCCGCTGCGCACCTTGCGCGCATCGAAGGCCTCGCGGCTGCCGTCGCTCTTGACGATCGCCGGCAGTTTCAACTCGATCGTTTCCAGGGTGCTGAAGCGTTCGTTGCAGGCCTCGCACTCACGCCGACGCCGGATCGTCGCCCCGTCTTCAGAGACGCGCGAATCGATCACACGGGTATCGGCATGCTGGCAGAACGGACAGTACATGGAACGCCTTGCATCAGGAAAACGTCATGCCGTGGTCACGGCAGCGTCGCAACGGTACCTGAGAAGACCGGTCCACACAAATAGCGACGTTACGCGGCGCCGTGCACAGCACCGCGCCCCCACCGCAACCACACCAACTGGGCGCTCGGGATCAGCAGCAGCGGCCCGGCCGCCAGGTAGCCCAGCGGCGCCCAGCCCCCTTGCAGGACCAGCCGGGCCACGAAGACCACCACGACCAGCGCCCCCAGGCTGCCGGCCGCCATGCCGATCCAGCCCAGCGGGCCGGTACGGCGCAGGCCGTCGCGCCCGCCGCGCAGGTAGACGATGCTCAGCCACGCCCAGGCCAGCAGACCGACGATGCCCGACAGGCCCCACGCCAGCAGCGTGACCGATTGCAGTCCACTCACATAGTTGTTGCGCGAGAAGAACACCATCACCGCGATCACGGCCAGCGTGCCGCCGGCGGCCACGGCCGGGATGCCCAGCACCAGGGCCTGGATGAAATACAAACGGCGTTGGGTGGTGTCGTCCATGAAGGTGTCCAGGCGGGAAGCAATCACCCTGCGCGGCGACATGTGGACAGGGGTCAACCTTGCCACGCACAGGCCTTTGCCGCGCATGCCGCCGGAGCAGCTGCGCGGGGGAACCAGGAACAACCGGCCGAACCAAGGGGGAGACCCCGGCGCCGGCCAGGCCCGGTCACTCCGAAGGGGCGTGCCGGTGGGAAACCAGCAGGAACCCCGGCCACAGCAGCGCCGGGCCGAACAACAACAGCATCGCCGCGCCGCCGAGCATGAACAGCTGCAGCTGCATCAGGGCCCCGAGCATCATCAGGCCCGACACGGCCAGCACGCAGCCGGCAGCCACCAGGCCCAGGGTCAGCAGCCCCCACAGCACCCGGTCCAGGACGGGCCAGCGACCCGCGCGCAGGCCCTGGCGGCCGTGCCGCAGGTAGCGCCAGCTCAGCACGACCCAGGCGATCAGGGCCAGCCAGCAGATCAGTCCCACCAGCGCCGGCCAGAACGCGCCCTCCCAGGCCCCACTGAGCATCAGCGTTGCACCGGCCCCGCCACAGACGGCACCGGGAATGCCCAACACGCCCGCCACCAGCGCGTATCGACGACGCTGGCGGCGGTCGTCCATCCTCAGCCGTAGACCGGGTACTTCGCGCACTGCGCGCTGACCGCCTCGCGCACGCGGGCGATCACGGCCTCGTCAGCCGGGGCGTCGAGCACGTCGGCGATCCAGTTGGCCAGGTCCACGCAGTCCTGCTCCAGGTAGCCGCGGGTGGTCACCGCGGGCGTACCCAGGCGCAGGCCGGAGGTCACGAACGGCGAACGCGGGTCGTTGGGCACCGAGTTCTTGTTGACGGTGATGTGGGCCTTGCCGAGCGCGGCTTCCGCATCCTTGCCCGACACGTCCTTGCCGATCATGTCGACCAGCATCAGGTGATTGCGGGTACCGCCGGAAACGATCTTGTAGCCGCGCGCAATCAGCGTGTTGGCCATCGCCTGGGCATTCTTGACCACCTGCGCCTGGTAGGTCTTGAAGGCCGGCTCCAGCGCTTCCTTGAAGGCCACGGCCTTGCCGGCGATGACGTGCATCAGCGGACCGCCCTGGATGCCCGGGAACACGATCGACTGCAGCTTCTTGACCAGGTCTTCGTCGGCGCCCTTGGCGACGATGATGCCGCCGCGCGGGCCGCGCAGGGTCTTGTGGGTGGTCGAGGTGACCACGTGGGCGTGCGGCAGCGGGCTCGGGTAGACGCCGGCGGCGACCAGGCCGGCCACGTGCGCCATGTCCACGAACAGGTAGGCACCGACCTTGTCGGCGATGCCGCGGAAGCGCGCCCAGTCCACCACCTGCGAGTACGCCGAGAAACCGGCGACGACCATCTTCGGCTTGTGCTCGACGGCCAGGCGTTCCACTTCGTCGTAGTCGATCAGGCCGGCTTCGTCCACGCCGTACTGCACCGCATTGAACAGCTTGCCCGATGCGTTGACCTTGGCGCCGTGGGTCAGGTGGCCGCCGTGGGCCAGGCTCATGCCCAGGATGGTGTCGCCCGGCTGCAGCAGTGCGAAGTACACGGCCTGGTTGGCCTGCGAACCGCTGTGCGGCTGCACGTTGGCGTAGTCGGCATCGAACAGCTGCTTGAGGCGGTCGATGGCCAGCTGTTCGGCGATGTCCACGTATTCGCAGCCACCGTAGTAGCGCTTGCCCGGGTAGCCTTCGGCGTACTTGTTGGTCAGCTGGCTGCCCTGGGCTTCCATCACCGCCGGGCTGGTGTAGTTCTCGCTGGCGATCAGCTCGACGTGGTCTTCCTGGCGCTGGGTTTCGGCGGCGATGGCCTTGGCCAGTTCGGGATCGTAGGTTTCGATGCGGACGTCACGCGGGAACATCGGTTACTCCAGGCAGGCAGAGGGGGTACAGCGCGAGCTCTGGATTGTAGTCCCCACGGCCCGGGGTGACCAATCCGGGCGCACGCCCCCCCCGCAACGCAGAACGGCGCCCCGAAGGGCGCCGTCCAGGCCGGGCCGGTTCACTGCCCCGGGCTTACCGGTTGTTGATCACGTAGTCGGCAATGATGCCGGTGGCGATGGCGACCAGCAGCAGGTTGCCGCGGTCGTCGCGGATCCAGTGATGGTCACGCGGCGGGCGGCGCACCGAGTAGCGGCTGTAGTCGTTGACCACGTACACCGGGCCGCCGTAGTACTCGCGGTAGCGGTGGCCGCGTGCCCAGCCGTAGGAGCCGTAGCCCGGGGCCGGGCGATAGACCACGCGCGGCGGCGGTGCCGGGCGGTAGTAGCCGCGGTTGTCGTAGTAGCGGCGGTCGTGGCGGGCCTCGCGGCGGTCGTCGCGCCAGTCGCGGCGATCATGCCGGTCGTGGCGACGGTCATGGCGGTCGTGACGGTCGTCATGGCGGTCGTGCCCACGCCCGCGATGGTCGTTGTCGGCGAAGGCCGGTGCCACCGTGCCCAAGGCCAGCAGCGAGGCAACGGCCCCGACCACAAATCGATTCATGCGCATGATTGGCCTCGCTTGGTGGATTGATGGCTCCATCATGCTGACGGCATCTGAACGGTTTCCGGCTGGAAACGGTTTCCATTTCAACGGCTTTGACGGCCCATTCAGGCCCCGGCAAGCCCCGCCCCGTGGGCAGACCGGCGTCTGTCATCGCTTCCGGCTATAATCGGGGGTACCCCTTTATTCATCTGTTCCTGTTCCGCCTGGAACGGGCGCAGGGTTGCGCCTTCGGAGACCTCATGTCCTCGCAATACATCTACACCATGAACCGCGTCAGCAAGGTGGTCCCGCCCAAGCGGCAGATCATCAAGGACATCTCGCTGTCGTTCTTCCCGGGTGCCAAGATCGGCCTGCTGGGCCTGAACGGCTCCGGCAAGTCGACGGTGCTCAAGATCATGGCCGGCGTGGATACCGACTTCGAGGGCGAAGCCCGCCCGCAGGCCGGCATCAAGGTCGGCTACCTGGCCCAGGAACCGGAGCTGGACCCGACCAAGACCGTGCGCGAGTCGGTCGAGGAAGGCGTGGGCGAAGTGCTGCAGGCCCAGGCCGCGCTGGACGCGGTGTACCTGGCCTATGCCGAGGAAGGCGCCGACTTCGACAAGCTGGCCAAGGAACAGGAGCGCCTGGAGGCGATCCTGGCCGCCGGCGATGCGCACACCCTGGAAAACCAGCTGGACGTGGCCGCCGATGCGCTGCGCCTGCCGCCGTGGGAGGCGATTGTGGGCACCCTGTCCGGTGGTGAAAAGCGCCGCGTGGCGCTGTGCCGCCTGCTGCTGCAGAAGCCGGACATGCTGCTGCTCGACGAACCGACCAACCACCTGGACGCCGAGTCCGTGGAATGGCTGGAACAGTTCCTGGCGCGCTACACCGGCACCGTGGTGGCGGTTACCCATGACCGCTACTTCCTGGACAACGCCGCCGAGTGGATCCTGGAACTGGATCGCGGCCGCGGCATTCCGTGGAAGGGCAACTACACCGACTGGCTGACCCAGAAGGACGACCGCCTGCGTCAGGAAGACAACCAGGAAAAGTCCCGCCAGAAGGCGATCCAGAAGGAACTGGAATGGTCGCGCCAGAACGCCAAGGGCGGCCGTACCAAGGGCAAGGCGCGTCTGGCCCGCCTGGAAGAACTGCAGTCGGTGGATTACCAGAAGCGCAACGAGACCAACGAAATCTTCATTCCGCCGGGCGAGCGCCTGGGCAATGCGGTGATGGAGTTCAAGAACGTCTCCAAGAAGTTCGGTGACCGCCTGCTGTTCGACGACCTGAACTTCCTGGTGCCCGGTGGCGCGATCGTGGGCATCATCGGCCCCAACGGTGCCGGTAAGTCGACCCTGTTCAAGATGATCACCGGCCAGGAAAAGCCCGATACGGGCGAGATCGTGGTCGGCCCGACCGTCAAGCTTTCCTATGTGGACCAGAGCCGCGACGCGCTGGAAGGCAACCACAACGTCTTCCAGGAAATCGCCGGCGGCCTGGACATCCTCAACATCAACGGCGTGGAGATCCAGTCGCGCGCCTACATCGGCCGCTTCAACTTCAAGGGCCAGGACCAGCAGAAGCTGGTGGGGTCGCTGTCCGGTGGTGAGCGTGGCCGCCTGCACATGGCCAAGACCCTGCTGCAGGGTGGCAACGTGCTGCTGCTCGATGAACCGTCCAACGATCTGGACATCGAAACCCTGCGTGCGCTGGAAGATGCGCTGCTGGAGTTCCCGGGCAACACCTTCGTCATCTCGCATGACCGCTGGTTCCTGGATCGCATCGCGACCCACATCCTGGCGTTCGAAGGCGACTCGCACGTGGAGTTCTTCCAGGGCAACTACCGCGAGTACGAAGAAGACAAGCGCCGCCGCATGGGCGACGACGCCGCGCCGAAGCGCCTGCGCTTCAAGGCGCTGAAGTAAGAAAGGAAAAACGGCCGCGCTCTGCGCGGCCGTTTGCATTTGGGCTGGTCATGGCCGTTGGTCATGACACAGGCGCGCACCGCGCAGCCGTTCCGCATTCCGGTAGGTCACGACCGTTGGTCGCGGCACCGCATCGCCACGAGATTCCACCATGTCCCTCCCCGAGCGCCTGTTCCAGCTCCAGCAGCACGGCACCACCGTGCGCACCGAACTGCTGGCCGGGCTGACCACCTTCCTGACGATGTCCTACATCGTCTTCGTCAACCCCGACATCCTGGCCACCACCGGCATGGACCCGGGCGCGGTGTTCGTGGCCACCTGCCTGGCCGCGGCGCTGGGGTCGCTGGTGATGGCGTTCGCGGCCAATTTCCCGGTTGGCATGGCGCCGGGCATGGGCCTGAACGCCTTCTTCGCCTTCACCGTGGTCGGCGCCGCCGGCCTGCCGTGGCAGCAGGCGCTGGCGGCGGTGTTCATTTCCGGGCTGGTGTTCCTGGCGCTGTCGCTGACCGGCGTGCGTGCCTGGCTGGTGGCCGGCATTCCGCCGTCGCTGCGCGCGTCGATCGTGGCCGGTATCGGCCTGTTCCTGGCCATCATCGCGCTGCAGAAATCCGGCGTGATCATCGCCAACACCGACACCCTGGTGGCGCTGGGCCCGCTCAATACCGCCCCACCGCTGCTGGCGCTGGCGGGCTTCCTGCTGATCGCGATCCTGGAAGCACGCAAGGTGCGCGGCGCGATCCTGATCGGCATCCTGGCGGTGACCGGGGCGGCATGGCTGCTCGGTGACGTGCAGTTCCACGGCCTCATCTCGCTGCCGCCCAGCCTGGCCCCCACCTTCCTGCAGCTGGACCTGCCCGGGCTGCTGCACCACAACGGCGGCGCGCCGATCGCGGTGCTGCTGCAGGTGGTGCTGGTGTTCGTGCTGGTGGAAGTATTCGATGCCACCGGCACGCTGTACGGCGTGGTCGGTCGTGCGGGCCTGCTGAAACTGCCCGGCGCGCAGAAGCGTTTCGGCCGTGCGCTGCTGGCCGACAGCACCGCCATCGTCGCCGGTTCGTTGCTGGGCACCAGCAGCACCACCGCGTTTGCCGAAAGCGCGTCGGGCGTGCAGGCCGGTGGCCGCACCGGCCTGACCGCGCTGGTGGTGGCCGCCCTGTTCCTGGCCGCGCTGCTGTTCTCGCCGCTGGCGGCGATGGTGCCCGGGTACGCCACCGCCCCTGCCCTGCTGTTCGTGGCCGGGCTGATGCTGCGCGAGCTGGTGGACGTGGACTGGAGCGACCTGACCGAATCGGTGCCGGCCGCGTTGTGCGCACTGGCGATGCCGTTCACCTATTCCATTGCCAACGGCCTGGCCTTCGGCTTCATCGCCTATGCGGTGCTCAAGGCCGGCACCGGGCGCTGGCGCGAGGTGCACCCGGCGGTGTGGCTGGTGGCCGGCCTGTTCGTGTTGCGCTACGCGCTGGAGTAAGCACGCCGCACCGTCAGCGGTCGGGTCAGTCGTACTGGATGGTGAAGGTGGCCTGCCCGTTGGCCACGCCTGCGCCCACGGTACCGGCCAGCGTCTGCACGTAGCGGGCGCGCAGGGGCAGGGTCAAGGTGCTGCTGCCGGGCGTGGTCGCCCCGAGGGTGATGCTCTGGCCGAAGCGCACCTCGCGCTCGCTGCTGCCATCGCGGCGCACCACTTCAATGCCGATCCGGCTGGCGCTGTTGGCCACCGCGCTGAGCTTGAGTACGCCGGGCAGGTTGGCGCTGTCCGGGTCGGCGTCCAGGCGGATCCCCACCTTGCTCTGGTACTCGGCCAGGTTGCTGCCCTGGCAGTCCAGGCGGATCTCGAAATCGCGGTTGACCGCCCGCGAGCCCACCCCGGTGAAGGCGGTGTTGGGCACGCTGCCGAAGTCGACCGGAATGTTGCGGCTGCCGGCCTGCACTTCGCAGGTGGGGCTGACCACGGTGGTGCCCGACCCCTTGAACGTCGAGGTCAGCACGGGACGGCTGGATCCGTTGCCATCGAAGTAATACGTGCTGAAGCGGCCGTTCGGCGCGATCGTGCCGGAACCGGTCTGCGCCGCGGTCTTGATCAGTTCGATGCGGAACATGCCGCCGGTCAGGCTGATGGTGGCGTTGCCGGCGAAGGTGATCGAATGCGGGTAGTAGGTCTGGATGGTGCCGGAATCGCGGTACAGGCGGATGCCCACGCCGGCCACGCCGGTTTCGTAGACGTTGGCAAAGCCCGGCACCGCGCGGCGCTGCGCCGCGTTGACGTACTCGCCGACCGAGCGCCCGCCGAACCGGTCGCAGCGGGCGACACTGTCGCGCCCGTTGATCGGCACGCTGAGCTGCTTGATCACGCCGCCCACCGGCGTGCCGGGCAGGATCACGATCTGCCCCATGTCCATCTGCACGTCCTGGGCGACGAAGCTGGCGGACGAAAGGCTGCACGAGGCGATGGCCTGCTGGGCCACCAGCAGCCCACCCAGCACGACGACGGCAGGCAACACCCTGCGGCCACGGGAAACGATCATCGGCATGCGGCCTCCAGTGAAATGAATCCGGTCGTCGCGGCATCGGCGTCGGCCGGCACCTGGTAGTGGAGCGTGCATTGCTGGCCCGTGCCGGCGCCCCAGGCCACCTGCAGCTGGCCCTGGTCGAGCTCGCTGCGCACGTACAGGCGGCCGCCCTGGCCGACCATGCCGACCGGTTGGCCCTGCGCGTCCTTGACCTGTGCGCCGAAGGGCAGCACGCGCCCATCGGCGTTGCGCACCTGGATCAGCAGCGCCCTGCCCTTGCGGGTATCGAAGCGCAGGTAACTGATCGCACCGGCGAACGGGGCCACCGACTGGCTGCTGCTTTCCAGCTCGACGTCATGCGACATGCCTTCCGGATCCAGGGTGACCGTGTTGAGCCGATACGGCGATACGTACGGCACCACGGCGTAGCCGCGTCCGTCGATGCGCAGGCCGGGCGCATTGGCCACGCGTGCATCGCGCGCGCCGGGTGCTTCCACCAGCACCATGGTGTCGCCGCGCTGCGGGGTGAAGGTGACACCGCCGGCATGCACGACCAGGCTGCCGTTGGCGCCGAACGAGGCCTGGCGGAAATCGCGCGCATGCCCGTAGGTTGCGTTCAGGGCGGTGTAACGGCTGCGGTACTCGGCGTTGCCCAACGCGGTGGTGCCACCGTCGCGCGTATCGGACAGCGCCACGCCGTAGCTGATGTTGTTGTCCACGCCCGCGGCACCGGTGATCCCGACGCGGCTGTTGTCGTAGCCACCGTGCTCACGCGCGCCGAGGTCGGCACTGAACGACATCGGGCGGGTGCCACGGCCAAGCGGAACACTCATCGAAAGCAGGTACTGGGTATCGGCACGGCCCAGCGCGCCTTCTTCGGTACGCAGCGCGGAGAAACCATAGTTCATCGCGCGCCAGGCGTTGTTGTAGCCCACCTGGTACTGCTTGGCGGTACCCGGGCGGTCGTAGAAGTCGCGCACCGAACCGGTGACATACAGCGCGCCCCAGCGCCGCCCCAGCGGCTGGTTCAGGGTGAGCTGGAACTGGCTGCGCTGGCGGCCGCGCGTGGTCGGATCGACGCCGCGATCATCGGCATCGCGGGCATACAGCGCATCCTGCAGGCTGTAGAAGCCTTCGGTGGAATAGCGGTAGGCGGCCAGCGTGAGGTTGGTCCCCGTCTCGCCGATCATGTTGCTGTAGCTCAACCGCATACTGGCGCCGGTACTGTCGCCGGCATGCGCGAAAGCAGTGCGTGCGTGGGTGACGTCCGCGGCGAACGCGCCCACCGGCGTGGACAGGCCGATGCCATACAGCATCGACAGGTAGCCCTCGCTCAGCGCACTGCCGCCGTAGAGGGTGAGCTGGTTGCCGATACCGCGCTGGTAGGTGCCCTGCAGCAGCCACGGCGCGTCGCGCAGCAGGTCGTTGCGCACCTGGCCGGCAGTGATCGCATACCGCGATACGCCCTGGCGCAGCATCTGCGGCACCGAGCCGAACGGCACCTTGAAGTCACGGCGTCGACCGTCGGCCTCCACCACGCTCACGTCCAGGTCGCCGCCGTAGCCGGTGGGGTACAGGTCGTCGATGACGAAGCTGCCCGGCGCGACGGAGGCCGAGTAGATCAACTGCTGGTTCTGCCGCACTTCGACGCGCGCATTGGTTTCGGCGATGCCGCGCACCACCGGCGCGTAGCCGCGCAGCGAGTCGGGCAGCATGCGGTCGTCGCTGGCCAGGCTGGCACCGCGATAGCCGATGGAATCAAACAGTTCGCCGCTGGTGTACGCCTCGCCCAGGGTCAACAGGCCGCGCACCTGCGGAATGCCGCGTTGTGCGTAGGTGGCGATGCTCTGCCAGTGGCGACCGTCGCCTTCGCTCCAGGTCAGGTTGGAGTCGTGGCGGAACTGCCAGCCCCCCACGTTCACGCCCGCGTTGAGGCCCAGGTAGGCACTGCGGTTGCGCGTGCCGCCTTCGACGCGGCTGTCGCTGTCGATGGTGTTGAAGCTGTAGCCGACGAAGCCGGCGGTGATGCCGCGATCCCACAGCTGCGGATTCACGTAGCCCCGCGCCTCGCGGCGCAGGAACGCCTGCGGAATGCTCAGGTCGTAGCGCAGGTTGCCACTGTCGAAGGTGCCGTACGCACCGGCCATCTGCTGCTGCACGGGCAGGCAGGCGGCGCTGTCGGTTGCCGCGCCTGCGCGTTGCTGGGCGATCACCGCGGCACTGTCCACGCCCAGCTCTTCGAGCAGGGGCAGGTCCATGCAGGCATCCACGCGTCCGTCGGCACTGGCCTTGAACTGCAGGTCGCGCCGGCCCTGCCAGGCGCCGTTGATGTACACATCGACGCGGTAGCTGCCGGCCACCATCGGGTTGCCGTTGGTGAACGCCCCCAGGTCGACCTGGCGGGCCTGGCCGGACAGGAAGCTCGGGTTGAACTGCGCCTGCTCGGGCGCCTGCGCCTGCGCGGGGTCGTGCTGCGCCGCCACTGGCGGCTGGCCGGGCGTGTCCGACGCGGCCGCCGCCCATCCTGGGCAGGCCACGCCGGCAACCAGCAGGCAAAGTGCCTGATGGATCGACAATGTCAATCTGTTTCCGATCACACTGACATTCCTTCAGTTCGCCGCACGGCGGCGGTGGCGGCCATCGATGGCCCGTGGTCCCTGCGGTGCGCTCAGCCCCCGGTGCTACCCAGGCCGACCGTGTGTTCGACGCGACCGCCGTAGTCGTTGATGGTGATGAAGCGGACCTGTTCGATCACACCCGGCGCCGAAAACTCGAGGCTCTGCCGGGGTCCGACCATCTTTCCCTGCGCCTCCACGGTGCGTTGGCTGCTGCCGGTCACGGCATGCACTTCGGCCAGCGTCACGTGGAAGGGACTGGGGTTTTCCACGCGCAGGCGATCGCCGTCACGGGTCCAGCGCAAGGTTGCCGGTGCGTCATTGGCGACGCCCCGCAGGCCCTGCGGCCGGTAAAAAAGTTTCAGGCGCGAGCGAAACGCGACCTGCAGGTAGTTCTGTTCGCCACCGTCGGTGTTCTGCGGCGACGGCGGTACATCCAGCACGTTCATCCAGAACACCGATTCCTGGTCGGTCGGCAGCGCGGCACCGGAAAAGATCACGCGCAGCGCCTGGCTGCGGCCGGGTTCCACACGGCTGATCGGCGGCGTCAGCACGAACGGTGCATCACTGGTATCGGCCGTCTGGTCGGCATCGCCGCTGTCGATCCATGCCTGCACCAGCGCCGGGGCGTCGCCGACGTTGTCTACCTGCACGGTAACTTCGCGCGCCTGCGCCGGATAGATGATCCGGGTGCCGTTGACCACCACACCGGCCAGGGCGTCCTGGCAAAACAGTAGCGTCGACGCTGCCAGCAGCAGCGCCCGGGGAAAGAGGGCTTTCATCGGAAGAACTACGCTCGAGGGATGCGGCCAAGGCCAGGACGCACGGGCCGGCGCGAACGCTGGCCCGTGCGGAGTGCGGCAACGATCAGTTGTAGATGATCGTGTACTTGACGCTGCTGGCGACTTCGCCCGGCGTGGTGGCGGCCGTGGCGTAGTACTCGGCGGCGTAGTTCAGGTTCGCACTGCCGTCGGCGGCAACGGTCACCCACTGCGAGTTGTCCTGGGCCTGGTTGGTACCGGCAGCCTTGATCGGCAGGAACTGGTTGTTGGCGCCCAGCAGCTGCAGCTGCACGTTGCCGGCGGCGTTGGCAGCGGCCTGGTTGTTCAGGCGGCCACTGTTGAAGTCAACGGTCGCACCCGGCTCGAAGTACGTGGCGACGTTGCCGGCGCTGCACTTGGTCAGGTTGATGGCAAACGGGGTACGGCCCGCAACGGCACCGGCCACAGCCAGCGTGTTCTTGGACACGGTCGGCAGGTTGACGGCGAAGTCCTTGCCACCCGGGGTGGAGATCGTGCAGGTCTTGTCGGTGATCTTGCCGGTGAAGTTGATGGTGCCATCGGCCGCGTGGGCAGCTACGGGAGCTGCTGCCAGCAGCAGGACCGCGAAAAGATTCATTTTGCGCATTGCTTCTACCTAACCCTACTGGATGTGGAACTGCGTAGAGGAGGAGCAAGGAGCACTGCGGGGCGTTCCCCGGGGGGACCCATCCTTGCGTCACACCTGTCTCGTTTACCCATCAACCCGGGTAACCGTGACGCAAGTGTAACTATAAATGTGATGCAAAGCACACTTTGGCGTCAAAACTTTGATCCGCCACGCCAGGACATTGACGCGGCAAGCATGCCCCCTGCGCGACACTCGGTGCGCGTTCCGCCTGTCCCGCTTCCGAAATCCGCTTTTTCTTTGCGCCCCATCACAGTTCTTTCTGTCCGTGCTTCAGCCCCGTCAACGCCGGTCGTTAACAGGGATACCCAGAGCCAGAGAACGTGCCATGAGAGGCCTGCTATTCGTAATGTCGGTGCTGTTGTCGTGCGCCAGTGCCCCGGCACTGGCCGACGGTGGCGTTGTGCGCTTCAGCGGACGCATCGTCGACCCCGGCTGCACGCCCGCGGTGCAGGCCGAGCGCCAGGAGATCACCTTCAGCGGCTGCCCGCTGGCCGCGCAGGGCGCGCGCCTGGCGGTGACCTCGCTGCAGAATGCCGCGACGGTGCCGCTGCGCGATGCGCGGCAGCGCAGTGAGGTACTCACGGTGGCCGCCGGCGCACTGAGCACCGACGCCTTGTCGTTCTCCAGCCGCTACCGGATGGAAGGTGGCGCGGCGTTGCGCGGCGCCTACCTGGTGCGCATCGACTACCCCTGAAGCGGCGGCAGCTCGAACACCTGGCGCAGG
This sequence comes from Stenotrophomonas sp. HMWF003, assembly GCF_003061285.1. NCBI lineage: Bacteria > Pseudomonadati > Pseudomonadota > Gammaproteobacteria > Lysobacterales > Lysobacteraceae > Stenotrophomonas > Stenotrophomonas sp. HMWF003. Next base: position 23,809 of record NZ_QAIW01000240.1, read on the forward strand.
TAGGCCAGGTAACCGGGGTCGTCGCACATGCTCTTGCCCGGCGAATCGCTGAGCTTGGCCACCGGCTGGCCATTGCAGCGGACCATCTTGATGACGATGTTGAGCGGGGTCGGCCCCAGGTCGTTGGTGAGGTGCGTGCCCACGCCGAACGCGACCTGGCAGCGCCCACGGAAGTAGTCGAACAGCTGCATCACCTTCTCGATGTTCAAGCCATCGCTGAAGACCAGCACCTTGCTGCGCGGGTCCACGCGGCGGTCCTTGAAGTGCGCGAGCATGCGGTCGCCCCAGGCGAAGGGGTCGCCGGAGTCGTGGCGCACGCCATCGAACAGCTTGCAGAAGTACATGTCGAAATCGCGCAGGAACGCATCCAGCCCGACCACGTCGGACAGTGCGATGCCCAGATCGCCGCGGTATTCGCGCGCCCACGATTCCAGCGCGGCCACCTGCGAATCGCGCAGGCGCGGGCCCAGGGCCTGGAACGCCTGCAGGTACTCGTGGGCCATGGTGCCGTGCGGGGTCATGCCGTACAGGCGCGCGAAATGCACGTTGCTGGTGCCCACGAACTGCGCCCCCAGCGCGTCGCGCATCATCGGCAGCATGCGCGCATGCCATTCACGCGAATAGCGGCGGCGGCTGCCGTAGTCGGCGATGCGGCACAGCTCGAAGCCGGGGGTGTCGCGCAGCAGCGCGGTCTTGGCCTGCAGGCGGCGCTCGCCTTCGGCGAAATCGGCGGTGGTGGTGTTGCGGAACCAGACTTCGTTGATGATGGCCAGCAAGGGCACTTCAAACAGGATGGTGTGCAGCCAGGGGCCGGTGATGTCCAGTTCGATCTCGCCGGGCACGCTGGCCGACGGTCGCAGCTGGATGTACTTGCGGTCCAGGTGGAACAGGCCGAGGAAATCGGCGAAGTCCGGTTTGACGAAGCGCAGCCCGCGCATGTACTCCAGCTCTTCAGCGGTGAAGCGGAGCTGGCACAGGTGGTCGATCTCTTCGTTGATCTGGTCGATGTAGCTGGCCAGGTCGATGCCGGGCGTGCGGCACTTGAACCGGTACTGGACCTGGGCGCCGGGATGCTGATGCAGCACCGCCTGCATCATGGTGAATTTGTACAGGTCGGTGTCGAGCAGGGACTGGATGATCATGCGGTGATTATGCGCCCGCGTGGATGTACCCACCAACGGTGGGTACCTACCGGGCGCGCAGCAGCCGTGGAATCTGCACCACCGCGTGGGCCCAGATCGCGGCGAACACCGCGCCCTGCACCGGCAGGCTGCGCTGGCCGGCTTCAAACTTGCGGAAGTAGCGCCACAGGCCACGGTGCTTGTGCCATTCCACGAAGAATGGACGCGAGCGGCTGGACACCCCGCGCACGTGTACCGCCTGCAGGTCGTTGGCGATCGCCACCAGCGCGCCGGCCTGGCGTACGCGACGGCACAGGTCGAGGTCTTCGGCGTGCAGCCGGTAACCGGCGTCCCAGCCGCCGATGCGGTCGAACAGGGCGCGCGGCATCAGCAGCAAGGCCCCCGACAACGCCGGCACCGGTTGCAGCGGCAGGCTGTGGTCGACCGGGATCGCCAGCCTGGCGCCCTGCCCCGGCGAGCGCAGCATGGCCCCGAAGTCCGGGTCGCGACGGCGCACGGCCGGGTCGGGCTGGCCCTGCTCGTCCACCTGCTCGATCCCCAGCAGGCAGTCGCCGATGGCCATGCCGCGTTCGCACAGCTGGGCCAGGGTGCCGGGGTCGAGCAGCAGGTCGGGGTTGATGAAGGCCAGCCACGGTGCGCGGCTGTCGGCCACGCCCTGGTTGTTGGCGGCCGCGAAGCCGGGGTTGTCCGGGTTGGCGATGAAACGCACGCGCGGATCCGCGGTGGCGTGGCGTTGCACGATATCCAGGGTGGCATCGGTGGAGCCGTTGTCCACCACCCGGATCTCGACCACGCCGTCGGCCACCCGCAGCCGGGACAGGCAGGCATCCAGCGTGCTCGCGCTCTGGTAGCTGACAACGATCGCGGCGATGGCAATGCTCAAGCGGGTGGCTCCGGAAGGGACGCAGGCGGCGGGGCGAACAGGTCGCCCTGCGAACGCGGCATTATCGCCTGCCGGTGCAGCTGCTGCAGCGTTTCGCGGGTGCTGCGCAGCGGGTCGGCCATCAGGAACGCGGCCAGGCGGGGCTGCCAGCCCGGCCAGCGCGTGCCCAGCGCATCCATGTCGCCCTCGAAGGCCGTGGCTTCGCCCGCACGCGCCACGAAGGCGGTTTCGCACAGTGCATTGCGCCAGCCCAGCCCGGCCATGCGCAGGC
>NZ_QAIW01000240.1:26114-27795 GCF_003061285.1 Stenotrophomonas sp. HMWF003
ACCAGCGCGGCATTCCACGAGCCGTAACTGTGCATGTCCAGCCCACCGGCCTTGCGCCGCGCATTGCCCCGCAGCAGCACCGCGTGGGTGACCGCCGAGGGCAGTTCGGGATGCATTGGCGGCAGCCCGGCGCAGGCCTGGGCCATGGCGGTGAGGTCGGCCGGCACCGGGTCGATCTCGCCCAGCCGTGGCCAGGCCGCGGTTTCGCCGGCATTGCACCACGGCGTGGCCGAGCCGATCGAGGGATCACGCGCGAAACAGGCATCCAGCTGCTGCAGCCAGCCCGGTGCGGGAATGGCGTCGGGCGCCAGCACCACCACGTCGGCGCCCGCACAGGCACGCAACATCTCATCCAGGTGCGCCACCTCGCCGATGCTGCGGGCGCGCCGGGTGTATTCGGCGCGCAGCCGGGTGTGGGCCAGCCAGTGCTCGATCACCGGTTGCACGCGGGGGCCGGCCTGGCCGTCGTCGGCCAGCCATACCGCGGTGTCGGCCGGCGTGCCGGCGTCCAGTGCGCCCAGGCACAGGTCCAGGGCGGTGTCATCGACCCCGATCGGCAGCAGCACGATCGTCCCCATCGGTTCCCCTGTCTGCGGCACGCGTGGCCGCAGCGTAGCTCAGTTCTTCTGCTTCTGGTGGTTCGGGAACGGCTCCATGGCACGGAAGCGGTTGCTGTACTCGTCGGTGAGGGTGCGCGATTCCTGCGCGTTGCGGACGATGGTCGGGGTCAGCAGCACGATCACTTCCGAACGCCCGGTGTTCTTGGTCTTTTTACCGAACAGGGCGCCCAGCACCGGGATCTTGCTCAGCCCCGGAACGCCGTCGGAGCCATCTTCATCGGAGTTGGTGATCAACCCCGCCAGCATGATGGTGTCCCCGCTCTGCACGGCCGCTTCGGTGGAGATCTTGCGCGTGTTGATCGGCGGGTTGCAGGTGGTCTTGGTCGGGTCGCAGCCGGACGGAATGGCACCGGCCGAGCTGACTTCCTGCACGATGTCCAGGAACACCACGCCATCGCGGGTGATGCGCGGGCGCACCTTGAGGATCACGCCGGTGTCCAGGTACTGCACCTGGCTGTAGGTGTTGTCGCCCCCGGTGCCGGTATTGACCGACACCGAGTTGATCGGGATCTGGGTGCCCACGTTGAGCGTGGCTTCGGCGTTGTTGCGCACGAACAGCGACGGGGTCTGCAGCAGGCGCAGGTTGCTGACCTTGTCCAGCGCCGTCACCACCGCGGCCGCGTTCTTGCCGAGGAAGGTCCAGCCCACCCCGCCATCGCCCACCGCGCCGGAAATGCTGCCCCAGATCGAACGCCCCAGCGCGCTGGGCAGGTCGATGCCGCTTTCGGTCTTGCCGGTGGCCACGGCCTGTTCGAAGAACCAGTTGACGCCGTAGCTGAGGTCGCCGGTCAGCGACACTTCGGCCACCTGCGCTTCGATGTGCACCTGCATCGGCATCACGTCGAGCTTTTCGATCACCTCGCGGATCGACCGCCACGCCTGCGGGGTGGAACGCACCAGCAGCGTATTGGTTTCTTCCACCGCCGAGATGCCCACGGTGTCGCCCTGCACTTCGAGGCTGAAACTGGCGTTGCCGCTCTGCCGCTGCGGCAGGCTCATGGTGCCTTCGCCCAGCCCGCCGCGGCCACTGCCGCTGCCGGACCCGGTGGTGAGCGCGGTGG
>NZ_QAIW01000240.1:27805-28981 GCF_003061285.1 Stenotrophomonas sp. HMWF003
GGCCAGGCGCTCGGCCAGGTCCTTGGCCTTGACGTAGCGCAGTTCGTAGGAGAACAACCGTGCACTGCCGCCGGCGGTGTCGATGCGCTCCAGCCACTGCTGGATCTGGTCCAGGTAGCGTGCCTGCGGAGTGATCACCAGCACGGCATTGGCATTCTCCAGCGGCAGGAAGCGGAACATGCCGGCGCTCGGCGTCTTGCTTTCCTCGCCGAAGACCTTCTCCAGGTCGGCGGCGACCTGTTCGGCCTTGCCGGTCTGGATCGGGAACACGCCCACCGACATGCCCGACAGCCAGTCGACGTCGAAGATTTCCACGGTGCGCAGGTAGTTTTCCAGCTCGGCGCGCGTGCCGCCCAGGGTGATGACGTTGCGGCCGCTGTCGACGTTGACGATGGCATTGGGGCGCGCGTACGGCTCGAGCACCTTCTTCATTTCGGTGGCCGAGATGTACTGCAGCGGGATCACCCGCACTTCGAAGCCGCGCGCACTGGCCGCCGGGGCGGTGCTGGGTGCGACGGTGCCGGCCAGTGCCTGGTCGGCCGCCACGATGTTGTAGCGGCCGCCGCTGTAGACCATGCGGGCATTGTTCCAGCCCAGCACCATCTCCAGCAGGTTCAGCGCCTGCGCCGAGGACACCGGCTTGGGCGTGGCCAGGGTGACGGTGCCCTGCACGCCCGGTGCGATGACGTAGTTCTGGCCGAGCATGTCGCCCAGGATCGCCTTGACCACCGCGTGCACCGATTCGCCTTCGAAGTTGAAGGTGGCGGTGCCGTTGCCGGCCTGCGACAACGACGGTGCCGCCGCGGCGGCCGCGCTGCGGTTGATCATGGTGCCGGTGCCACGGCGGATCACCGGCTGCGGTGCGCCGGTTGCTTCCAGCGGTTCGGCATTCACGCCGTCGCGGGACCCGTCACCGGCGACCACCTGGTGGCTGTCGAGCACGGCGTTGCGGCGCACTTCCGGTGCGGGCACCGTGGCGCAGCCGACCAGCACGCTGGCAAGCAGGGACAGGGAGAAGAGACGCGGTGAGAAAAGGCGCAGTGTCATGCTGTCACTCTAAGGGTTCTGGCCGGAGCCGCCCGCGGGCGGTCGCTGCGATTGTTGTTGTTGCTGCAGTTGCTGGCGGCGCGCCTGGATGCGCGCACGGATGGCCTGCATCTGTGCATCACTGGGGCC
>NZ_QAIW01000020.1:0-22246 GCF_003061285.1 Stenotrophomonas sp. HMWF003
ACACGGCGTCCATTGGCGGGCAAAGCACTACGGTATAGGGCACTCCCCAGCCTGAGATCCGTCCAAGCTTAACCACCTGCATAAGCGCTGCTCGGCATCGAAAGGGGGGGCTGAGCCGGGTCTAAGCGGGGCTTAAGCGAAAGAAGCAGCTATGGGGCCATCGAGGATGGGATGCGGCCGCGCTTTGTCATACACTCTGGCGTGAAGACGCTCGGCATGATGCAACCTCGGGAGTGTGTGGTTGCCTCGCCTTTCATGCTCCTCCCTGGCGTGTAATAGTTTTCGAGGTAAAGGCTAATGAAGTCCTCGTTTCGAGCGGCACGGATAGGACGGACCCTTCAAATTCAGTTCTAAAGGATGAGAGGCCAAATTGCTGGCGGCGCGTGAGATCATCGAAAGTGCCCAGTCACCCGCAAGCGCGCGGGTCTTCGTCGTGGGTGCGTACGATGGACGCATAACCTTTTACTCACAGCAGGTTCGCGGTCTCGCGCTTGCACACGCGCTGGTAGATCAGCAACTGGTCCAGGAAGGCAGTCGTGTTTGCGTCGTGGGTGGTGGTGCGGCTGGTATGGCCGTGGCCGCAGCTCTCGCCCTCTTGACTACTGCCAATGTCGACTTGATAGAAAGGTCAGAGCAGCTGCTCCCCCTCCAGTCAGCAGCTCGGAGGAGGAGGCTGGATCCTCACATCTACCAATGGCCCAAGCCGGGTAGTGCGGACCTCGAAGCTGAAATTCCCATACTCGACTGGACCTCTGGCCCGGCTGCAGAAGTGCAGCGCTCGGTGCGAAAACAGTTCGAGGCGCTGAGCTTGGAACTCGACCACCTTCGGATTCTTAGGAGCCATGAGGTTGTTGGCTCAAGAATTGATGGAAACCTAGTTCGTTTAAATATCCACCGAGCCCTAGACGTGGGAGAGGCCCCCAATACGGAGGACGGCCGGATATCGGAAGAGCGCGCGTACGATTTGGCGGTCCTCGCCTTCGGCTTCGGCGCGGAACCCACCGGAGCAGTCAAGGGCATCCAGTCCAGAACCTACTGGTCCGATACTGGGATTCCGGAGAGAAATATCTTCGGATCAGCGATATCACGATTTCTCATCAGTGGGAATGGCGACGGAGGACTCATCGATCTAGTCGCTGCCGGCAGTGCGGACTTCGACCACGCGGGTATCATTAAGCTCATCACACAGTACTCAGGCATCGAGAGACTTCATAGCGCACTTCTGCAAATTGAGGAGAGCGCTAGGCAGGCCCAGCAACGCGGTGAAAGATTCGACTACCTTAGCTCCTACGATCACGAAATTGGCGGGGAAGTAGAGACCATGGGGCTGCTCCGAGATATTGAGCGACGTCTACGCCCTGGCGTGCACCTGATTCTTCAGACACGAGATGCGAATCTACTAAATGCAGAAACATCAATACTGAACCGCCTTGCTGCCTATCTAACGATAAAGGCCTGTCAAGGCAGTTCACAGGCGAAGTTCGAGCACATCCATGGACCGGATTTAGTCAAGATCGCAACTCCCGCAGGGGCCACCTATAAAGCAGAACTTTGGTTCGAGTGCAATGGTCACCAATTTGGCGTGGATGAGGCCGTCATTCGTAGAGGTACCGATAGGCGTGGTATTAGAGGGCCATTCGTGGACCTCCTTGCTGGTTACGAGGACGCTCACCGCACGTGGTGTGACCAGGCTGGTGAATCGGCATCCGTTCCGAGCCTCTCGGAGAAGGGTCATGAGGCCATTCTGGCGGCAGCCCGAAAATATGGCATAGCCCCTGCGCCCCACGTGGCCGCACGGCACGGAGGGCGGATGCATAGGCAGGTGCGTGTCCAGTCATACCAAGGCAATGTCCGCTGGTCTGGCGACATCACCTCTGCGCAGGCGGAGCTGCTTTGGTCAGACTTCAACCACAACTACACCATCATGGTCTCCGACCCCCCTGAAAGGGTCGGTAGGGAGGTGGCAGTGGCTTTGGTCCGGCTCGCGCTTCATTCAGATCGAGTGGACATCTCTGCAGAAGCGATTTCGTGGTCAAACTTCGTTAGACAGCTAACCAACTCTTCTGAGCACATGGATAGGCTGAAAAGTCCGACGTTAAGCATTGCAAGGACAGGAGCTTCCCTTCGGAATGTCGCCAACATGCCGAGCAAAAATCTTGCTGACGCAATCAATCGACGTCTAAACGCATACGTACTCACAAGAATTCACTTCGGTCTGGAAGGGTTCTTGGAGAGAGGCGAGGACGATGGAAACGTTGTTGGCTTCCGAGCCGCGAAGGACCTCAGAGATAAAATGCGCTTGCTTTGGGATGAATGGCGGGTGCAGCTTGAAGCCGACGTTGCTTTGCTTGATCGCTTCCTTACATTGAGCCTTTGTGCAAAGGACTCAGAGATCTACGAGCACGGCGCACGTGTTCTCGTGGGACCCCATCTCGTCAACGCAATCATCAAATCAACGGCCGCCGCACTGGCCGTTGGAAGCGCGTGGCCCACAACAACGCCCTCTGGAGGAATACCAGGGAACCTCATAAGGAAAGCGGATCCCGTGGCTAGCTCCGGACACGTATGCGCCGCAAGACTTATCGATCGCCAGTCCGTCGCGGTGATGGCGCCGAGTTACGGTTGGTCAAGCGCATTCGTACTCCTTTCTGAGATTGATACGCCGCTGCAGGTGGCAATCATGGCATCGCATGGATTTGCAGAACTAAGAGGGGCGCAGCCGAAGTTCACCGAGCTCAGTAGCGCGCCAGGTGTTCTGCTCACCCTGGATCAAAGGTTTAGAAGAGCAGCTGAGCAAGGGCTCACCGCTCTGAGCGAATGCCTGGATGCGCTTAAAGTTGAGCATGTTTCTCGGATGACGAGTGAAGTCATCGAAAGGGGGGGGCGATGAACGTTGACGGGGAAAGCAGCAGCTCTGACCTGATCGAGCTTCACACACGTTTACTCGCCCATGCTGAGGAGCTCGGCCTCAGTGGTGCTGATGCGCCACACCTAGCCGGTTGCAAGTTTGACGGGTCTTTCGGCAGCGAAGTCGCGAACATCTCAAAGGTAGATCTTCCCCCCAAAGTTATGGCGGTCAAGATCGCGGGTCAGAGCATTGTTCTATCAGTGTTGCCAGAGGATCCCGATAAAGACAATGTTGAGGAGTTTCTTCGAAGAGTCAGGAACCAGTGTGTTGTTGCGAGGTCATTTCTACGGAACGCGGAGGTCCTTGACCTGCAATGCATTCTAATAGGACCTCGGGGAAGCGAAGGTTCGGACGCCTGGACGCCAATCGCGATGGCCATTGATCGCGACGACCGAGTCGCAAGAAAGTTCACTTGGCTTAGATCGTCCGATCCTCTTCTTGACGATTGTGGCTTCAAAAAGCTCATCAAGCGGACCTTCTTGGCTAGACCATGGGCGGTCGACGGTGCGTTCACCATGGCGGCTTTGGATAGTCTCAGTCGGGTTGCCGCGCTAGCTGACGGAGGCGTATCAAAGGTAACTGCGGAGGAGTGGATAAATATTGGCCTCCAAGAAGACTTGGATAATGACCAGATTGTTCAAGAGCTTGTAGCCAGCTGGAGCCGCAGGGAAAAATAATGGACCAGATATTCATTAGCGAGATCGAGATTGAGGACTTTCGCACTTTCGGAAGGTTCAATATCCAAATTCCTGCGGCGCCTGGCCTGACTTTGATCGTTGGGGCCAATGGGTTAGGTAAGAGCAGTTTCTTCGACGCACTGGAGTGGTGCCTTACGGACGATGTTAAAAGGTTCCGACCCTATGTCCAAGGCTCAAGCAACCGCCATCTAACGCGCAGGAACGCGACCGACGGGGAGCACATGGTCCGTCTATCCTTTGGAGCTGCCGGAGAAATCACGCGAAAGAGTGGTGAGAGCCTCCCTCCGCGCGCGGTGGTGGAGCTACTGAAGGCCGAACGCTGGGCCGCTGAAATATCGGACGTGGGTACTTACTTGGCGTTCACGCATTTCCTAGGTCAAGCCTCCGAAAGCCGGTTTGCAAACAGAGAGCGAAGAACCCAGTGGGAGACCCTGAGGGGGCCAAGTGGCATTGATCGCCTGGAGGAGGTGAAATCCTCGCTCGTCGGCAAGGGTGTCCACTTGGCGTTCGGCCGACGGATGCAGCGCGAACGCGAAGTGATAGATGCAATCGATACGCTGCGTAGACGATGGCAGGACTGGATGGGCAATTTGTCCAGCCTTAGGAAGGCCGCCCTCGCAGTGGGAGATCTGAGCGCTGAGGACTTAGGTAACCTCCTGGACACACTCGAACTTGACTGCCGGATCGCTGGAATCGAATTTGCAGACGGCCGGGTAGATCCCGCGGAACGGATAGCTGGACTTCGAGGCGCCTTGTCCGACTTCGATCGCGACGTCATCACGCGTATAGAGATGCTCTCTAAGTTCGATTCCTATCCAGCCAGATACATCGAGCTTGCGTCCAAGACAGTATCCGTAGAAGCAGAGGCAATTCTCCGTTCAAGAGTTAAGGAGAGTGAGCGGTCGCTGAAGGATGCAGGTCAGCGGGTGCTCACCTGTTCGATTGATTCGGAACGTGTATCCGAGCAGTTGAGTAAGGCAATTCAAAGGCTTAGCGAGCTGGAGATGCTGCGAAGCGACCTTGAGCTTGTTGTCGCGAACACTAGGGAGATTGGTCGTCTTCGAGCGGAGAAGCTGTCGCTGCTGGCAAGGATCGCCGACGAAAAGATAAAGGTAAATTTGCTTAGGCAAGATCTTGACGAGGTCTCACGACGAGCAGCGATTGTCTCCGACCGAGCAAAAATTCTATCTGACGCCGTAAGAAGGAGCTCGCTTGCCGATGAGTTGGTCGTAGCGACCAATGAAAAAGCGGAATGCGAGGCGACCTTGGAGCAGGCGAACATGATGGCCGCGCTGGCCGCCCAAGACTTGAAGCGGCTAGAAGAGGAAAGATTAGAAGCGGCTCATAGAGTCGAAGCTGCGGTCCTCGTTGTCACACCGCTGAGGCAACGTGCAACGAGCTTGGCTTCGGCTGTCGCCGAACTCGCCAGCCATATTCATACGGATGACAGGACGTGTCCGGTTTGCGCGACTGAGTTCGCTGCCGGGCGACTGAAGCTAATTGCGGAGGGCATGGCTGCTGCACAAGACGCGGATCTTGCGTCGGCAGAGGCTAGCTACCGCATGCGCGCCGAGCGTCTCGGCTCGCTTGAACGAGTGATAGAGGAGCGGAAGAAAGTCATCGGTGCTCGGGACGCCCGGCGACAAGAGTTGGATCTTGTCGTTGAACGCGCGGGGTCAATCGAGAGGATTCTGTCGTCGGAGCTCCCCGCAGCGTCTTTGGATACGCTGGTATCCATGGCCAAAAGCCTCAGGTCCGATGCGGAGACGGCATACACGACAGCGGTTGCTGAGAACGCGGGCAACGATGCGCGTAGCTCAGCGATGCTCGCCAGGTTGGCCGCGTCACAAGACGGGCTGAGTACGTTGGAAGGCTTGCTCGAGGCGGCATCGCGTGCAGAGAATGAAAGGGAAATTGCGTTGACGGACGTGAGGTCAAGGATTGAAACGTCAAATGACTCAATCATTGCCTTGAACAACAGTCAGTACGAGATCATGACGCTTCGGCAAGAGATTCTTGCCCTAAGGATTCAGGAGCTTTCGTGCAAGCACGCCGCCTTGAAAGCGGGAGAAGAAGAGATGGTGTGGCGCACGACGATGGCAGCGGCTCAGGGTGAGATGGATGCATTCCTCGCGCAGAAAGTGGCCTTTATTGAAGAGTCTCATTCTTTGGTTAGTACCTGGGTGCAGGCCGGGCTGCCTGGGGAACCAAGCGCAATCACGCTCCAAGCCCGCGGCAGTGAGCTGCACCAGTCCAAGATCAACGCCCACTTGCTGCAGGACCGGGTAGTCGCACTCGCCAAGCAACATGAGGCGACCCTTAGCCGTACCACCATCGCTAACATTGTCAGGCAAATGGCAGAGACGGCGGGAGAAGTCGCTGCTAACGACCCGGATGGCTTCTTGGAAGAACTAGACCGGCGGGAAGTATCAGCGCGATCATCATTGAAGATGACGGAGTCCGCGCAGGAAGCAGTAAAGATTTTTGGCGCACGTCTCACAGACGAAGCTAGCGACTTTGCAACAAAGTTCCTTGAACCGCTCAATGACCGAATTGGTGAATTCAACGATGCCCTGCTGACCACATCAGGCGAATCAATATTTCTCGACGCAAAGCACCAGAAGAACCGAACTAAGTTCGACCTGAAGATTCGGTACAAGGATCCCAAAGCGGACATCTTGCACAGCACTGACTTGCCCCCTCAAGTAGTGCTTAGCGAGGGTCAGTTGGCGGCTAACGGCTTCAGTATTCTGTGTGCAGCCAGCACCGCCTACCCTTGGGCGAGGTGGCGCGCTCTACTGATGGATGACCCGCTACAGCATAACGACATAGTTCACGTAGCGTCCTTCGTCGACTTGATGCGAAACATGGTTTCCCTGAACAAGTATCAGCTTTTCATGTCAACACATGATGCCGCCGAGGCTGAGTTCATTAGACAAAAATTCGATGCAGCGAATCTTCCCTGTACCATCGTTGGTCTAACTGCTCCCTCGCGAGAAGGCGTCAGGTATGCGCCGGCAAGGTTCAACGAGTCCGCCTTGATCAAGATGCAAGAGCTCGACATCGCAGAGCAGGCTCAGGCAAGACAGCGTAACTCGTAAGCAATGCACAGGATCATCTAAGTGATAAAGGAACTACTTGAAGCGGAACCTCGCACGAGTCACCTTGAGCTAGCGAGCAAGGTGCGGAGCCAGTTTTGCGACACTTGGCCCTTGCTCAGCTGCACTCCGAGCGGTACCCGAAATCGGACCCGGCAGCGTGTGCGAAAGCTCGCAAAGGGAGGCAGCGATCCGGCCGATAGTAAGCAACTGGTTAGCTGAGCCGGGTCTTGGGGTGCGTGAAATCTGTTCACCTCTTGGACGAACGAAACACAGCTGGTCTGGCGTTGGTCTGAACGGCGAGCCACGTTTCTTCCAACCTATGATCATGGTGCAACTGGAGCTAAGGCATGACTGCAAACTGGGACTCGCCCACCAAGCCGACGTCAGAGGAAGCGTTCAACAGCATGATGCTGGCGATTGATCAGCACTTGAACGGACTAGATCTTCACATCCATCAGCGACCCTTTCATGCCGTGACGCTGATTGCGACGACATACGGAGAAGGTCAGCCAATAGATCTCTTCCATAGGGCGACTGAAAACATCGACCCCTACTCCGTGTTAGGTCTTATGAACCGGGCTAGGGAGTGGTACGACCTCCGCTTCGGAGATGACATCAGGACCCGGCCCACCATTGGTTACTTCCTGGTGGCTCTGGAGCATCGCTTGTGGAAGGTGCGCGCACCTGGTGGATATGGCAGTCTAATTCTTGTCTGCGACCGACAGCTGCAAACAGGACGGCCACGCAACCTCATCAGCCGTGCCCCGATTCAGGTGAACATGCTCGACTGCTTTGAGGGAATGACGCAGGCATATGCCACATCGTTGACTGATGACGCCATCGAGAGGATCGAGGAAGAATTCATGATTGGGCTAGATGCACTTTCGCTGCTTGATGTGCTGAATCATTACGACGAGCCGCTATTCGATCAAGCCAGAGCGGACTACATTCACAGCGTGGAAGCACTAGTGAGTCTCGAGCGAAGCTACGGAAAGTCCCGGCGCGACACGGCAACGAGCGCTGAGAAGGTGATGAAGGGTCTCCTCGCTGTCAGGAAGATACCCTTCAAGCTAAGCCATAACTTGAGCGCATTGGCGGAGTCGCTACGGAAAGAGGCTGGTCTCAACGTCAACGTATCGCTCGCTGCAAAGATAGGCACTGACGCCAGCGTGAGCTACGACAAGCCCGTAACCAAGAGCGAGGCGCTAGAGGCACACACCAATCTCCAGGCATTGCTATCGTCGCTCCTGCCACAGATCGTATGCGGATAGGAGTGGAACTCAGACTGTCCGCGCCGTGAGGCGATAACCAGAATCGAGCGTTGCACCGGATTGAACCACATAGGCAGTAACGTCAAATCCAGTCAGGCCGTTATCTGAGCGTAAGCTGATCAAATCGCGCCATGTAAGTGCTCCTCGCAGCTTCAACGCATTGTCCAGAACCTGCCATCCAACTGCAGGGATTACGTGTTCCTCGATGTCCTTGAAGGTGTGACGATCACTCACTACCAACCATCCCAAACCCTGTGAATTTGCCCAAGCAAGCCCAGCGGCGGACTTGGCTTGATTGATGCTCAGGGCCATACGGTCGCTCGGCTTCACCTCTAGCAGTAGCCCTCGCCCGTCAGTGGTTACGATGAGTAGATCTGGAAAGTACCTTCGGCTCCGACCTTCGAAGGTGTACGGGATCATGGCCGGCTGCTCCTGGTAGTAGGCCACCTGCTCGCAACGCTCTAGGAGCTTCAATACATCCAGCTCCAAGCCAGACTCATACTGCACTGAGCGGCCGAGCTTGGTCGATCGGAAGAGCCCGGCAATCTCCGACCTGTTTACAGTCCGCTGTGACGATAGGTCCTCCGCTGCAGGGGGAGGAGCTGACTTCCCAGGCCAATTGCAATGTTCAAGCCATCGACTGAAGACCTGACTGACTCTATGTGCTGAGGCGCGATCCTTCTCGATGCTCCTAAGTCGGGCCTTCCGAGTGCGATCGAGCGCCGGGAGAAGTGAAGATATCTCGAGTGCTAATGCGGCGGAAAAGCCACCAGCGCGTAGAACCAGCTTGGCCGCCAGACGTGGCGGAACCTCAAAGGCGCTATTGCTTACTTTCAAGAGTAAGCTCGCAAGTGCCTCGACTGAGCCAGTAGCTGGTTCAAGTAGGGCCTTTAGTGCGGCCCCGGGCATCCCTTCATACCGCGAGCGATACGCTAACCTCCGGAGCGCGCGCTCCTGGACTTGGCGGACACGCTCTCTGGACACTCCCCACTCCGCGCCGATCTCGGCGAATGTTCGGGGCTGTCCGTCCAATCCCAGCCGCAAGCCCAGCACATCACGGTCCCGCGCCTTTGGCAAGCTCGCTACGGCAGCGCTGAGCAGCATACCCACATCTTCAAGGCCAACAGAGTCTGCGCGAAAGTCCAGCCTCGGTCTGAACATGGCAGACAAGTCAACATCTAGAGATGCGGGGTCTCTCAGCGCCGACGCGGCGGTGGAATCGTGAATCACCGAGCGACTCGGTGCGAAAGCCTCGTCGCACGCTGGTACGCCAACACTGTGCGTAGCAGAAGCAGAAGCAGAAGCAGAAGCAGAAGCAGAAGCAGAAGCAGAAGCAGAAGCAGAAGCAGAAGCAGAAGCAGAAGCAGAGGCAGAGGCAAAAGCGGGTGATAAAGCGTGAACCATCGCATGCCTGTCTGTGGTCTGATTCTCGTGTAGATAGGTGGCGAGAGCAGCTACGCAATTCGCCGGAATCTCTGGTCGCGCCGAATCTGGTAGCAGCCGCCGTGCGGCCATATCTATTGCACTCAATGAGCGCCCGTGACGGTTCGCCATCTGTTCACGACTCAGCCCTGCCTCAACACCACTGACGAGCTCCAAGAACTCGCAGGCTGCCCAGGGCGCGCCTGCCCGCACGGGAGCCAGAGTAGGTGACCTAGGGGCTGCAACACTCTCCTCCGTCATCGTGGTCCAAAGCCTTGCACGGAGTCATCTGAGAGCGCCATACGCCGGCAGCTGGTGCGAAAAGTCACGTCAGCATTCGATTGCATATCCAGTCCAAGCTAAACAACAATTGAGGTAAATACAGCCTGGGATGAGCAGCTTTGCCACTAGACGAACTGAACTACGAAAACTTCTTCCTCGGCAACGCAGCGGAGTTCTGGATCGCAAGTCAACTGTACTTCCATGGCTTTGAAGCCGGCAAGTACAGTCCAGACTTCGGGATTGATCTGGTGGTTTCAAATGCAGCATGATCAAGATTCAAAGGCGAAGAGCTGTGGAGAAGGTTCCTCCAGATCAAGTCGTCTTTCGTTGTGCAGGGTACTGCCCGGATCTACGTTGATCCCGAAGAACTAGGGTACCTGGCAACCACGCCTGATATCTCGAGCGTCTATTGCTTTTTTACCCCGCGCATAGAAGGTGAGCCGCAGAGCTTTGATCGAGGAGGCTTTGAACCATGGAGAGCGTCACTTGAGGCCGAGGCGGACCAGAATTTCTACGACACCCACTTCCATCTCCGTAAACGGGAGACCGGCTGTTTGTCATCCTTTGACTTCAAAGGATTTGATCTGGACTACTTCTGGCTGAACAACCAGCAGCTCATTCGCTCAATTGACGAAGGATTCTGGTCAGATGAGTGGATCAAGGGAAAGCTCCTCAAATTGCTTCGAGTGCAGATATCCGAAGACCGCATCCTGCTCATAAATCACGCGGGAAAGCATCCCGTCATCCGCGAGACGCGAAACATGTACTACTTGTACAAACGCAGCAAGTCCTCCGACAAGATTGAGCAAGGCGCATTCAATCTCGATCACTATTGAGGCCGGCTAGAAGGAATGGAATCGGTGGGGGAAAAGTCCTTTCGACGTGGCGATCTTAATGTTGCATGAGTCAACGCCTTGTCCCTCTCGGATGCATCGCACCACCGGCTACCCTCTATCCAGTGTTTCGGCCCCTTATCCAAGACCAAGAGTGGCTGGCCACGGCCATGCTGACGCCAACCTGCCTCGCATTGCCCTGGGATAGGAGGCATTGTGCCGTCTCTCCCCGGCTAGTCCCTTAAGGATCTCAGCACTCGAGGGCACCGTAATGAACGCATTTCCTGGAACAGATATAGCATGGTGACTGATCCAACGAAGCTATTATACGAGTAGGTCAGGCTTGGAGCCGAGGTAGTGGTGGAATTTGGGATGATCTCTCCGTGGACGGCCTCTTGGTCACCACAACAGGACCGCTATCAGCTCAGGCGTGAGTTCGAGCGATGGTTACCCAAACCTGACCAGGGTCAGGCGAGGTACAAAGGCAAGCCGTTTGATGAGGCCGTCCTGATCGAGCTGTGCCGCCAGTACCGTTTGGAGTATGTTGGTGCTTCCGAATGCACACTCGCGGCGTGGGACGCGTCTCCGGAGCGAATCAGTGACAAGTGCCCCTCATCTGCAGAGCTTCGTCAGAGGGGATGGCTAAAGTTCGATGGGGGCCGATGGGCTCGCTCCAGTGATGATCCAGAGGACGCGGCAAATGCACCGCTAGATTCGAGAACGGACGACTTTCTTTGGAAACTGACCAGAATCGATCTGGTTGAGAGGGGGAGTGCAAGTGGCCTGAGTACTCCGGCGATGGAAGTTAAGAAGTGGTTGGAGGATCGGCGTGGGGAGAATATCCCTGTCAAAGATGCACTTTGGCTCGCGAGGCGGCTATGGACCGAACTGTGCCGAGCAGAACTGGCTGACGTCGGCGAAATCACAGGGGATGACGAGTCGGATGAGGATGCGGAGTCCACTGATGAAGAGGACGAACGTGGGTCTCGATCGGTCGCTGATGCCGTGGTTGATGGAATATTCCTGCAGTGGCAGACATGGTGCAATGTGCTTCACTGTCCCGCGCAGTGGGACCCACGTTGGAGCGCTCGTGAAAGAAGCCTCTGCCGCGAAGCAGCTCTTCGCGTTCTGGATCGACAGGAAATCTGGCGCGATTGGGAAGCCATTGAGGTCCAGACCTCTCCGGCAAACAGAGGTGCGCAGGCGGCCGACAGTCGGCCGGATGCCGAAAGGGCGCTACCGAGTAGGCCACTCTCGCTGATTAACCGCTCTGATTGGTTGAATAGGCCAGATGTCCAGCGACTGGTGATGGGAGAACTGCTGCAGTCGAGTTCGATAGGTTTTGCCTTCGGTCTGCTTTGTTCCGAGATGGAGATGACATCTGGCGGCACCCGAATCAAGGCAAGTATCAAGGCGGTCATGGATCTGGTGGCTAAACATCCGGTGGCCATGCAGCACCTGATATTCAAGGTGCACAATGCCCCGGTGCTTCTGGTTGACATGCTCTTGTCCCAGCGAACGGCCCCGTGGGCGACATGGATCATCATGCGAAGCCGGAATTTCGCGGGAGCGCTCACGGGCAACAGGGCGATCAGTGACACACAAGCAAGGTCGTTCGCAATCCAAGAATCGGTGTTGATCTTATCCCACCAGATTCGGGTCGGGCGGGCCGATCTTCTGGAGCTTTCATCGCTCATTACGTGGTGCTACTACTCCTACAGCCAGGTCCCTCAGAGAGAATTGGAGCCGACAGAAGTCATTGGCAGAGGTCTGCTGGGTCTGATGGCAAACGCACCTGAAAGTGACCAGTCGGTGATACTGCAACATCTCATGGACCAAGCTGAAGGCGACTGGAACCCCCCAAGGGTGTGCTTCCGGGGCGTGCTTGATGCGGCAGGCATCTTACCAATTGCCAGTCATCTTGATCTGTCGCCGGTGGTCGATCTCTATCAACGCATTTGCCGTGACCTAAGGTTGGACTGGACGGACGCTTCTTGGCTGCCCTCGACGCTTTGTGCACGACTGGCGGAAATTGGCTTGTCCAGCTCCTCTTCCAGACCATCATTCCTGAATCCGATTGATGCAAGGCGACTTGCCCGTAGGGCGTCTTCAGAACGTGATCATTCGGTTCAGTACTCGTTGGCGAAGACCCTTAGGGCCCACGTGCAGATTCTTGCACGGGCCATCGGCGGCTGGACCACTTCTTCAATCCCAAGATCACTGTTTGATGCGCTGTTGGAGCTGATCTCAATTAGTGTTGCTCAGCATGGAGATAAGGGGCATGTGCCGGCACTGACCGACAGGTACACGCCAGATCGGATATCTCGTAAGGAGACGTCTTCGCCGGCCCAGGACTTGGCTCAAGCATGGCGGACACTAGGGACTCGCCAGCAAAATGAAATGCTGAGAAGCATTGCGGAGTCTGATGATCCTGCATTTCTCGCCGAATTCTGCGTGATGCTTCCTAAGAGCAGAAGACGCGTTGTCCGAACGAAGATACGAAGCTTGGGGCCGACCAACGCAGCCGTTGCTTGGACGTGGACCGAAATGGAGAGGCGCATCCGTTTGTTGCTGGATGCCGACGAGAAGAAGGTAGCTCGTCAGCATCTGGATGACATCGATTCACTCTCTCGGAACGCGCCGCCCGAGGTAAAGCTCAACATCTTCGATCTCCGTCTCCGATTGCTTTTCAATGATAGGAAGTGGCGTGAGCTCGATCAATCACGCCTTCCTGAAGATCTCGATCAGGGGTTAGTGAGGAGAGCGGAGGACGTGCTGCTCTTTTGGCGTGCGACGTCACAATTGGTTCGCCCTGCCGGCGACCTGTCACGGGCTAAAGCAGCGTTTGAGCGGCTTGCGGCTCGTAGCGGGAGTGCGGTCGCCTATAGAGAAAATGCCTATGCGGCGGCGCTGCGCCTACTGCTCGACGTTGGTCTTGATCCTTTGGATGGGGCCAGCAGGGCAGAAGGTGAGAAGTTGCTCACTGGAATGAGTGAACTGATCAAAACTCACGAAAGCGAGCTGAGCAGCGGTCTTCTCGCTAACCGCGGGCTGCTTCTCCTCGCGTTGGGTAGGCCAGAGGAGGTGTTGAAAAGCTTGGAGCCTATGCGAGAGCATAATAAGGTGCTCAGCATTGAGCATGTCGCAGCATTGGCGATGTCGAAGCTAGGGCGGAATGATGAGGCGAGGGCTGTTCTAGATGCAGCCATTGACGAGTTCGGGGCAGTCAGTGACCTGATCAAGCTTAAAGATTCTCTATCGAACCGGTCGGCGCTCAAATATCCGTCGGTGGTGACGACAAAAATAGATGCGCTGTCCTCGATTCAATTGTCACTGCAGAAGATGCTGGTTCTTCGGCCGGCGGACATAGGTCAGCTATTCGATCCATCAGGTGCTGGACTCAAAGGATTTCTGGTCAAGATGGTGTCCCAATCCCTTGCGGCGCTTCAGCACATGGGTGCGATTCTTCGCAATCGGGGAGATGCGAGGAATGAAGCGAGGTGCGAGACAAATACGGGCCGGCGTCAAGACCCGAGAAAGGACGCAAAGTATGAGAACGACCTTAACACTGCATTGAAAGAGATTCTTGGCGCGCGCCTCGCCTTTATCCGGTGGGACGTTGCCGATCAGTCACTCGGTGGAGCTACGGAGAGGGGGAATCTGGGGGAGCGAGATCTTGTCATACGTGCTTCAGGCCAGGAGGTAGCGGTTCTAGAGGCATTGGTGTGCCAGTCTCTCGACAAAGGGAACATCAAGGCTCACTTTCAAAAGCTATTTTCCTATGGGAAATGCGCAATCTACTTCCATGTCATCTACTCCTATACACCGCTACTTCCACTGCTTGAATATGTCGGTGAGATGATCAGGAGCGAGTATCCGGCGTCTCTGTCCTATCTAGGCCACATCCCGTTGGACGATAAGGATAATGAGGTGGCTGGGTTCCTTGCTGCCTACGCGGATGATCATCGCGAGGTGGACGTGGTCTTTCTGATCGTGGATTTGGGCAGACCTGCCCGCAAGGACGGTCTGCGAAGGGTCTAGGCATGATCATGCAGCGCGACGTCCTGGTGAATTGCCGGCTTCTCTTCTGATCATGCTGTTAATGTCGCTGTATCGGTCGGGTCCGGGATAATCAAGTGACACCAACGAGACAGGTCATCCGCTACGTTGTTTGAAGGGATCCACCAGCCGTAACCATGAATGGAAGCAAGACCCGCCCGGGCTCATTGCACCGGTGGCCGATCAACATCACAACGCTCGCAGCGTAGCGCCTTCTTCTATGTAGAGGGGGCTGCATGGCAAGTATTCGTTCGGAGTGACGTGCATGCCTCTGCCTTGTCGTCGCACCCGTTTCTAGTAAAAGTGCTTGAATAGCACTCCTTCGATTGGCGCGGGGCGTTTCAGTACAACGCCCCTGCTTGCGAGGGCCAAGGGTGTTGCCCGCCGAATACGACCGAGTGAGCACGTCGACCTCGCACGGGGTCCGACGGCGAGCGTAGCGGGCGCGGCAACAAGGTCGCTAACCTGCCCTGGATCGACTGGGGCTAGGACGCAATATCCCGCCTATCCGGGCGTAGGCTCTGAAGCAATCCTAGGATCCTGGACTGTGTGGTGAACACTTATCTACAAACACATATAGTGTTGCTGCTCGTACTGCTTTGCCCGGCCGTCGCATGCCTACCTCAACCTGTCGCCCGGGTTGGATTTCGAAACCAAACTGTTCGCCAAGACCAACGCACCGCAGCTGCTGCGCAAGGAGTTCTCGCGCCCCGGTTACGTGCCGCAGCCGATTGCGCTGGGCATCAACACCGACGCGTACCAGCCGATCGAGCGCAAGCTGAAACTCACCCGCCAGCTGATCGAAGTCATGCTGGAAACGCGGCAGCCGTTTTCGCTGATCACCAAGAACGCCCTGGTCCAACGCGACATCGATCTGCTGGCCCCGCTCGCTGAACAGAACCTGGTGAGCGTGCACTTCTCGGTGACCTCGCTCGACCCGCACCTGTCGGCCAAGCTGGAACCGCGCGCGTCGGCACCGCACGCCCGCCTGCGCGCGATGCGCCGCCTGCACGACGCGGGTATCCCGGTCGGGGTAATGGTGGCCCCGGTGATCCCGTGGATCAACGACGCCGAACTGGAAGCCGCGCGCGATGCCGGCGCATCCACCGCGGGCTATGTACTGCTGCGCCTGCCGCTCGAAGTGGCCCCGTTGTTCCGCGACTGGCTCGATACCCACCACCTCGACCGCGCCGCGCACGTGATGAGCACCATCAACCAGCTGCGCGGTGGCAAGGACTACAACAGCGAGTTCGGCAGCCGCATGCGCGGCGAAGGCGTGTATGCCGATCTATTGTCGAGCCGCTTCAAGCTTGCACGCAGGCGCTTGGGGTTCGACGCGCAGAACAGCCACTGGCCGAAGTTGGACTGCGACAAGTTCGTCCGACCGTTGCCGCCGCGGGTGGAGTCGCCGCAGGGGTCGTTGTTCTAGAGCGTCGCGGGACGACGGGATGCATGGGAACCTGCACTGCGGACGCGTTGCCGTGATGGCGACGGGTCTGCGGTAGGTGTGTCGGGAGCCGGCCAGCGGCCGGCACTACCGGGGGCTTGCGTGGTGTCGCCGTCAGTTGCCTGCGAACAGCTTCTGCGCACTCTGGAACAGCACCCAGCTGGTCGCGATGAACTTGTCGCCACCCTGCGGGCGGTTGCCGCGGTGGGTGTGGGTGAACGCCGTCGGGGCGATCAGCAGGCTGCCGGTGCGTGGGGCGATCTTGCGCTGCTGGAACAGGAACTCGGTTTCGCCCTGCTCGAAATCGTCGTTGAGGTAGAGCGTCCACAGCAGGTGGCGGTGCAGCGTTTCGCCGGCGGGATCGCGCGGGTACAGCTCGCAATGCCAATAGGGATAGCCACCCTCGCCCGCTGCATACCATTGCAGATTGATGGCACCGGGACGCAGGCAGGTACGGGCCAGATCCGACAACGTTGCATCGTCCATGCCAGGGAAATCGTCGGCTGCCAGGCGGCGCGGTTTACCTTCGCTGTCTTGGATCTGCAACATCAGCGGCGAGATCAGTGCCTGTGGATAACGCCGTAGATAACTCAAAACACCGCGAAACACCGCCTGCTGCAACAGCATGTCCACATCGCGCCACGCCGCGTCGCCGCTGATGCGCAGATCCTTGCTGTGCTTGAGTTCCGGGAACACGCCGCTGCCCACTTCGCCGGGCCGCAACTGCGCACTGGTTCGCATCCTGGCCTGGATGGCGGCACACACATCGGCGGGGATGGCGTTGTGGATTACTTCGATGAAGTCGTGCTGCGTGTCGGCCGTCATGGGGTCATCCGTGGGCATCTGGCCCCGATGGTGACCGCTGCGCTGGCCGATGTCACGCCGTTGCCACGTAAGGTTTTTCCATGGCACGCACGGGGCCGGCGGCGGGCCGGCCCCGTGCGTTGCGATCAGCCCTGCGCGCTGTCGTGCTCGCGGTGATAGCGGGTGGCTTCGGCCACTTCATTGCGCGAGCCGAGGAACACCGGCACGCGCTGGTGCAGCTGGTCGGGCTGGATGTCCAGGATGCGCTCGCGCCCGGTGGTGGCGGCGCCGCCAGCCTGTTCCACCAGCAGGCCCATCGGGTTGGCTTCGTACATCAGGCGCAGCTTGCCGGCCTTGGACGGGTCCTTCTTGTCCCACGGGTAGATGAAGATGCCGCCGCGGGTAAGGATGCGGTGCACGTCGGCCACCATGCTGGCGATCCAGCGCATGTTGAAGTTCTTGCCGCGCGCACCTTCCTTGCCGGCCAGCAGGTCCTGCACGTAGCCCTGCATGGGGGCCTCCCAATGGCGCTGGTTGGACATGTTGATGGCAAATTCCTGGGTGTCGGCGGGAATCTGCATGTCCGGCGTGGTCAGCACGAACTCGCCCTTCTCGCGATCCAGGGTGAAGGCATGGGTGCCGTGGCCCACGGTGAGCACCATCTGCGTGCTGGGGCCGTAGATGCAGTAACCGGCGGCAACCTGCGCGGTGCCCGGCTGCAGGAAGCTGGCGTCGTTGGGCTGTTCGGTGCCCGGCGGGCAGCGCAGCACCGAGAAGATGGTGCCGACCGAGACGTTGACGTCGATGTTGGAGCTGCCATCGAGGGGATCGAACAGCAGCAGGAAGTCGCCGCGCGGGTAGGTGTCCGGCACGGGCTGGCAGTGGTCCATTTCCTCCGAGGCGCAGGCGGCCAGGTGGCCGCCCCAGGCGTTGGCCTCGAGCAGGATCTCGTTGCTGATGACGTCCAGCTTCTTCTGCGCTTCGCCCTGCACGTTGCCGGTACCGGCCTCGCCCAGCACGCCACCGAGCGCGCCCTTGCTGACCGCGATGGAGATGCTGGTGCAGGCGCGGGCGACGACGGCGATCAGCTGGCGCAGGTCGGCGTTGATGCGGCCGGCATGCTGCTCTTCGATCAGGTACCGGGTAAGCGACGTACGGGACATGGAATGGCTGCCAAAGACATTTGGGGGCCGTATTGTCGCCCGTTGCCGCGGGCATTACGAGGCAGGCGCAGGACAGCGCGCCAGGTCGGGAGGTCAGGGCCGCACAGGCCGCAGGGACCCGGACACAGGAAGGGCCGCACTGGGCGGCCGTTCCTGGGGTGCTGCAGCGGGCGCGGATCAGCCCTTGGCGACGGTCGCCACGGCCTTGGCCACGTACGCCAGGTTGCCCTGGTTCAGCGCGGCCACGCAGATGCGGCCGGTGCCGACGGCGTAGATGCCGAACTCGTCGCGCAGGCGGTCCACCTGCGGGCGGGTCAGGCCCGAGTACGAGAACATGCCGGCCTGGTCGTTGATGAAGGCGAACTGCGGGGCGCCGGCGGCGACCAGGTTCTCCACCAGGCCATGGCGCAGGGCGTGGATGCGCTCGCGCATCTCGGTCAGTTCCGCTTCCCACACCTGGCGCAGCTCAACACTGTTGAGCACGCCGGCCACCAGCGCAGCGCCGTGGTTGGACGGGCTGGAATAGATGGTGCGGATGATGCGCTTGACCTGCGACTGCACGGCCTTGGCCGAGGCCGCGTCCGGCGCCACCACCGACAGCGCGCCAATGCGTTCGCCATACAGCGAGAACGACTTGGAGTACGAGTTGGCGACCACGAAGCTGTCGATGCCGGCCTCGGCGATGATGCGCACTGCGGCGCCGTCTTCGCTGATGCCCTTGTCGAAGCCCTGGTAGGCCATGTCGATGAACGGGAACAGCTGGCGGTCCTTCAACAGCTCGGCCACCTGCTTCCACTGCGCGACGGTCAGGTCGGCGCCGGTCGGGTTGTGGCAGCACGCGTGCAGCAGCACCACGGTGCCCGGCTGCAGCTTGCCCAGGTCGGCCAGCATGGCGTCGAAATCCACGCCGTGGGTGGTCGGGTCGAAGTAGCTGTATTCCACGACCTCGAAACCGGCGGCGCCGAACACCGCGCGGTGGTTTTCCCAGCTGGGGTTGCTGATGGCGATGGTGGCGTGCGGCAGCAGGCGGTGCAGCAGGTCGGCGCCCACGCGCAGCGCACCGCTGCCGCCGATGGTCTGCGAGGTGGCCACGCGGCCGGCGGCCAGCAGCGGCGAGTCCTTGCCGAACACCAGCTCGCGGGTGGCCTGGTTGTAGGCCGGCAGGCCGTCGATCGGCAGGTAGCCGCGCGGTTTGGCTTCATCGGCCAGCTGCTGTTCGATCTGCTTGACGGCGCGGAGCAGCGGAATGCGGCCGCTTTCGTCGTAGTAGATGCCCACGCCCAGGTTGACCTTGGTCGAGCGGCTGTCGGCGTTGTAAGCCTCGGTCAGGCCCAGGATCGGGTCGCCTGGGACCAGTTCCACATTTGCAAAGAAGGACACGGCGGTACTCATTCGGATGACGGAAGGGGGGAGGTTGGCGCGACGCAGGTTGCGGCAGAATCAGCCAAAACCAAGCCATCCTAACAAAGCCGCGCCGTGGGCGCGGCAGCCGCCGTCACGTCATCTTCCGTACCATGGCGTGCGGCGTGCCCTGCCGCTGAGGACCCCTGCCCGTATGCTGCGTTTTTCCGCGTTTGTCGTCCCCTCCGCGCTGCTTTCGGCGGCGCTGCTGCCGAACCCGGCACAGGCCGCGCCTGCCCCGGCCGAGACCCCGCCGATCGAGCGCCTGCCCACGGTTCAGGTGCAGGCGGCACGGGTGCAGCAGGTGGACGATGCGGACCTGCCGGCGTCTATCAGCACGGTCTGGCTGGATGACGAAGCCAATGGAACCCTGGCCCAGATCTCCGAAGCGCTGGGCGGCATCCCCGGCGTGGTGGCGCGCGACCGCCAGAACTATGCACAGGACACCCAGCTGTCGATCCGGGGCTTCGGTGCACGGTCCACCTTCGGGGTGCGCGGAGTACGCGTGCTGGTGGACGGCGTGCCGGCCACCATGCCCGACGGCCAGGGCCAGCTGTCCCATGCCAGCCTGCTCTCGGCGCAGCGGGTGGACGTGCTGCGCGGCCCGTTCTCGGCGCTGTACGGCAACTCCTCCGGTGGCGTGGTGCAGGTGTTCAGCGCCGACGGCGCGCCGGGCGACCCGTGGCGGCTGCGCCTGGACACGGGCAGCGACAACACCCTCAGCGCCGGCGCGCAGCTGCGCGGCCAGCAGGGGCCGATCCGCTACAACGTGGCCGCCAACCACTTCCGCACCGATGGCTGGCGCGACCACAGCGCCGCCCGCCGCGAGTCGGTGAATGCGCGGCTGGGCACCGATGTGGGCGGCGGCCAGCTGGACCTGGTGCTGAACTACTTCGATTCGCCCGATGCGCAGGACCCGCTCGGCCTGAGCCGGACCCAGGTCAATGCCGATCCGCGCCAGGCCACCGCCGTGGCCACCCAGTACAACACCCGCAAATCGGTGCGCCAGGCCCAGGCCGGGCTGGTCTTCACCCGCACCGACGGCGCCCATACCTGGCGGGCGATGGGCTATGCCGGGCAACGCAGCGTGGAACAGTACCTGGCCATTCCCCCCGGGCCGCAGGCCAGCCCGCTGCATGCCGGCGGGGTGATCGACCTGGACGGCGACTACGGCGGCGTGGACGCGCGCTGGAGCTGGCACGGCGACTGGGCCGGGCGGCCGCTGGACCTGGTGATCGGCGCCAATGCCGACCGTCAGCTGCAGGATCGCCGCGGTTACGAGAACTTCGTGGGCGACCAGCTGGGCGTCAAGGGCCGCCTGCGCCGCGACCAGGCCGACCGGGTCGAGAACATCGACCAGTTCGCCCAGGCGTGGTGGCAATGGGCTCCGCGCTGGTCGCTGCTGCTCGGCCTGCGCCACAGCAACGTGCGGTTCCGCTCCAACGACCACTACATCACCGCCCGCAACCCCGATGACAGCGGCGCGCGCCGCTATGAAGCCACCACGCCGGTGGCCGGGGTCGTGTTCCGCGCCAGCGATGCCTGGCGGCTGTACGCCTCGGCCGGGCGGGGCTTTGAAACGCCCACCTTCAACGAGCTGGGCTACCGCGCCGATGGCCAGGCCGGGCTGGCGCTGGACCTGTCGGCCGCGCGCAGCCGCAACCTGGAAGTGGGCAGCAAATGGCACGCACAGAGCGGCGCGCGGCTGGAGGCGGCCCTGTTCCGGGCGGACACCGACGACGAACTGGCGGTGGCCAGCAACAGCGGCGGGCGTGCCACCTACCGCAATATCGGCCGCACCCGGCGGCAGGGCGCCGAAGCCAGCTACGTGCAGCCCCTGGGCGCACAGACCGAGCTGGCCGTGGCCTACACCTGGATCGAAGCCACGGTGCGCGATGCGTACCCGCTGTGCGGTACCGCGGGCTGCAACACGGTGCCGGCCGGCGCGCGCCTGCCCGGCGTGCCAAGGCAGCAGTGGAACGCGCGGATGCAGTACACGCCCGGGCCGTGGCAGTGGGCCGCCGAGCTGGTGGCCTCCAGCGACACGGTGGTGAACGACCTTGCCACCGAGAAGGCGGCCGGGTATGCGCTGCTGAACCTGGAAGCGGCGCGGCGCTGGAAGACCGCGCAGGGCACGCTGCGGGCCTTCGCGCGCATCGACAACGTGCTGGACCAGCGCTACATCGGCTCGGTGATCGTCAACGACGGCAACCAGCGGTACTTCGAGCCCGGCCCGGACCGCCGGGTGGGCGTGGGCCTGCAGTGGCAGTGGGCGCCGTGATCAGCGGGCCGATGGCCGCTTGGCGGTCACCGGCCACCGCTTGACGCTTACCGGGGGATCTTGGCCGGCACGAACGGCGAGGTCGGGTCGCTGGCCGGGAAGGTCTCGTCCAGGGCCTCATCCTGGTTGTCGCTGGCGTGTTCCTTGCGCGCCTGGCGCTGTTCCTGGTTTTCCCGCCCGCCCGGGTGCGGCACGCCGGTGGGGTCCTTGCGGTCGCGGTAGCCGTGGCTGGGGCCGGAGACCACCGGCAGGTGGTCCGCTTCGGTCGGGGGCGACATCCCGGCGCCGCGGTCTTCGGCGTCCTGGTTGTCATGTTTGGCGTGCTGTTCGCCAGGCACCGGGGTGCTGGCTTCGCGCAGGGGATCGCGTGGCATGGGAATCACTCCGGAACGGGGGAACTCCACTACAGCGCTTGGCGGGTGAAGTCCCTGCGAATCGCCTGCCCTGAACGGATCTGTCACGGCTGGCTAACGGCGGCGGGACTATTCCTGCCTGCCCTGTACCGCCGGAGTCGTGCCATGCCCCGCCTGGACCGTCGCGCCGCCGTTAGCCAGCCGTGACAGATCCGTTCAGGGC
>NZ_QAIW01000241.1:0-1829 GCF_003061285.1 Stenotrophomonas sp. HMWF003
CGCCGATTTAACCTGCGCGCTGGCTACCGGCGAGGCGAAATCGATGCCCTTCAACACCTGCCCGCCATGCACGTGCAGCGGCGGGGTGCCGTCGCTGTCGGTGTCGATCTTTGCGCCCATCAGGGCCAGCGGGCCGGTAACGCGGCGCATCGGGCGGCGCGAGAGCGACTCGTCGCCCACCATCACGCTGTCGAACGGTTGAGCGGCCAGCAGGCCGGCCAGCAGGCGCATGCCGGTGCCGGCGTTGCCGCAGTCCAGCGGTGCGGTGGGGGCCTTGAGGCCGTCCACGCCGACGCCATGCACCACGCGCTGCGACGGCGACGGGGTGTCGATGCGCACGCCCATCTGGGCAAAGATGGCGGCGGTGGCGCGGGTGTCTTCGCCTTCCAGGAACCCATCGATGTGCGACACGCCGTCGGCCAGCGCGGCGAACATCACCGAACGGTGCGACACGGATTTGTCACCGGGAATGGTCAGGGTGCCCTGCAGGGGCTGGCCCTTGTGGGCAATCCAGTACGGCGTAGCGGTCATCGAAGGATCCTGTCAGGCAGCCGCGCGGGCGGCGATGCAGCGGTGTGCGGGAAAGGCGGCGCGCCGGGCTGGCGACGCCACCGAAGGCGCAGCACAGGGCTGCGCCGAGGCGATCAGGACACGGCGACCGGGTAGGAACCCAGCACCTTGATCTGTGCGGAGTGCGCTTCCAGTTCGGCCAGCGCTGCCTGCATCGAGGCATCCTCGATGTGGCCGGCCAGGTCGATGAAGAAGCCGTACTCCCACTTGGCATTGTGCGAGGGCCGCGACTCGATGCGGTTCATGCTGATGCCGTGGCGCGCGAACGGGCTTAGCACGTCGAACAGCGCGCCGGGCTTGTCGTGGATGAACACCAGTACCGAGGTACGGTCGTGGCCGGAGGTGGGGAAGATGTTGCGGCCCACCACCAGGAAGCGGGTGGTGTTGTCGGCATCGTTCTGGATGGGCTTGGTCACCACCTTCTTCAGGCCGTACACGTGCCCGGCACTCTCCCCGCCAATGGCGGCGGCGTCGTCGGCATTGCGGGCGCGGCGCGCGCCTTCGGCATTGCTCGACACCGGGATCTTCTCGGCCTTGGGCAGGTTGGCGCGCAGCCACGACGAGGTCTGCATGAACGACTGCGGGTGGCCATACACGCGCTCCACATCGTCCAGGCGACCACTGCGCGACATCAGATACTGCTGCACGCGCAGTTCCACTTCGCCGCAGATTTTCAGGTTGGAGGTCAGGAACATGTCCAGGGTGATCTGGATGGTGCCCTGCCCCGAGTTTTCCACCGGCACCACGCCGAAATCGGCGTTGCCCGCTTCCACTTCCTGGAACACTTCCTCAATGCTGGCCAGCGGCAGGCCCAGCGCCGAGCGGCCGAAGTGCTTGAGCACGGCCTGCTGGCTGAAGGTGCCTTCCGGGCCCAGGTAGCCAATCTTCAGCGGCTCCTGCTGGGCCAGGCAGGCTGACATGATTTCGCGGAACACATGCACCAGCACTTCATCGCTGAGCGGGCCTTCGTTGCGGTCCACCACCATGCGCAGCACCTGCGCTTCGCGCTCGGGGCGGTAGTAGTCCACGGCGGCGGCAAGCTTGCCCTTGGCCTTGCCCACCTGGTGGGCGAAGTTGGCGCGCTCGGCGATGAGTGCCTGGATGCTGCGGTCGATGTGGTCGATCTTGGCGCGCACGTCCGACAGCACCGGTGCGGGCGTGCTGGCAACGGCAGCGGCCTTGCCGGGGGCGGCCTTCGCAGGTGCGGCGGCCTTGGGCTTGGACGGCGCCTTGGTGGCGGCCTTGGGCTTGGCGGGGTT
>NZ_QAIW01000242.1:0-1419 GCF_003061285.1 Stenotrophomonas sp. HMWF003
GGCCACACTGGACGGCGCATCGCCCGGCCATTCGATCACCAGACGCGACTCGTCGCCCTGCTTGATCATCTGCGGCCGGAACGGCGCGACCGATTCGGCCAGGTCGAACACCACCCGGAACGTACCGGGCACCGGCTGACCGGTGCGCACGGCGGTGACCACGCCCTTGGGCGCAGGCAGCTTGAGATTGCGTACCGCGCTGGAGTCCGGGAAATCCACCACCAGGCGGTTCGGGCCGGCCAGGGTCAGGGTCTTGTAGCCACCGCTGCCGGACAGCGCGATTTCCGCGCGGGTGCCGGTGGCACCGGTCTCCAGACCAACCTGGCGCACTTCACCGGCCCACGCCAGGGCGCTCGCCAGACAGAGTCCGACGGCGGCACAGATGGCGGTGAGTGGTTTCCCCATTGGCATAGGTCAGGATTCAATCACCGCCCTGAATGAAATGCAACTCCTTTTCCCTTAATAATCCGTAACCTGCCGGTGTTTCCTAGTGTCAGCCGACAGAAAGGGCCTGCAAGTCGCCCCCTTGTGGCAACCGGGCGAGCCATTCGCGACCCGCGTCGCTGGTCGCATTGAGACGCACCCGACGTCCCTGCCCCTCGATCTCCAGCGCCACGATCAGGTCGGTGGGGGGCAGCGCGCCCGCGCCGCGCTCGGGCCATTCGATCAGCCACAGCGAGGCGCTGCCCTCGTCCAGGCCGAGGAAATCCAGCTCGTCGGCCTGGCCGATGCGGTACAGATCCAGGTGCCAGGCTTCGTGACCGTCGGCCAGCGGATAGCGCTCCACCAGCGTGTAGGTGGGACTGCGGATGGCCCCCTGTACGCCCAGCGCGCGCAGCAGCGCACGCGCCAGCGTCGACTTGCCCGCGCCGAGGTCGCCCTGCAGCTGCATCACCGCCTGGGGCGGACGGGTCGCGGCCAGCCACTGCCCAAGCAGGTCGGTGTCGTCGGTCTGGGCGAGGAAAAACGTGATCATGCGGGTCGAGGTTCCGGATTCACCAGCCGGCGCAGCGGCACCAGCAGGTCGGTGGGGAGCAGGCCACGCTGGCCCTCGCTGGCGGCGGCGTCGCCGGCCAGCCCATGCAGCAGTGCACCACTGGCGGCCGCATCGAAGGCGTCCAGCCCCTGTGCGCGCAACGCGGCGATGATGCCGGTCAGCAGGTCGCCCATGCCACCCACGGCCATGCCCGGGTTGCCCGCCGCGATCACCCGTGGGAGTTGGCCGGGGGCGGCGATGATGCTGCCGGCGCCTTTGAGCACCACCACGGCGTGGAAGCGCTCGGCCAAGGCCTGGGCGGCCGCAAAACGGTCGGCCTGGATCGTGGCCGTGTCCACCGCGAGCAGGCGCGCCGCCTCGCCCGGGTGCGGAGTCAGGATGGCGTCGTGCAGCGGCTGTGGCGGCAGGTGCTGGGCAGTGGC
>NZ_QAIW01000242.1:1429-2338 GCF_003061285.1 Stenotrophomonas sp. HMWF003
GCGAGCAGGTTCAGCGCATCGGCGTCGACCACCAGCGGCCTGCCACTGCCCAGCACCTGCCGCCACAGCTCGCGCGCCCAGTCGTCCTGGCCCAGGCCCGGCCCGATCGCGATCACGCCGGCCCGTGCCAGCAATGCCTGCAGGTCCTGCGCGTCTTCCACCGCGTGTGCCATGGCCTCGGGCAGGCGCGCCAGCAGCGGAGCCACGTGCAGCGCCTGGGTCGCCACGCTGACCAATCCGGCGCCGGCACGCAACGCTGCCTCGCTGGCCAGCATCACCGCGCCGCCACTGCCGCGGTTGCCGCCCACGCAGAGCACGTGGCCCGATTCGCCCTTGTGGGTATTGGCACGCCGCGCCGGGAGCTGCCCGGCCAGCCGGGGCGCCTGCCATGGCACGGCGCTGGCGCTCACCTGCGCGTCCGCGCCGTCGGGCAGCTGCAACGGTGCCAGCCGCCGCGCACCCACGTGTTCCAGCGCGGCGCCGGTGTACAGGCCCTGGTGGCAGACGATGAACTGCAGGGTCACGCGGGCGCGCACCGCACTGCCCGGCACCGCGCCGGTGTTGGCGTCCACGCCACTGGGTACGTCCAGCGCCAGGACCGGCACGCCGGCCAGGTTGATGGCCTCGATCAGCGCCGCTGCCTCGCCGTCCGGCGCGCGGTTCAAGCCCAGCCCGTACAGCGCATCCACCACGACATCGGCCGGGGGCAGTGCACCGGCAAACACGGCCACCTGCCCGCCGTCGTCCTGCCAGGCCTGCTGGGCCGCACGGGCCAGCGCGGTGGCCGCGGCATCGGTGGCCAGGCGCAGCACATGGACCGCGCGCCCGGCCTGCCGGGCCAGCCGTGCCAGCACATAGCCGTCGCCACCGTTGTTGCCCGGCCCCACCACCACGCACAGGCGCTGGGCC
>NZ_QAIW01000243.1:0-3648 GCF_003061285.1 Stenotrophomonas sp. HMWF003
CTTCATCGACATCACTCCAGGAAAGCAGACGTGCAGAGGGGGACAAGCGTGCGGGACATCCGGTTCCCAGGCAGATCACCAGCGGTTATCAGCTGATGCCGGCTCGCGATGGGACTTGCATCACATGAGCCATCACGCCAAGATAATATATCGCTTCATCCGGATGGATTGGTAGTGCCGGTCATTTTTCGGCACCGCCAGCACCTTCCCCTCCCCTCCCCCTCGTCGTCCCGCTGGAGTCCGCATGTCCCGTCCGTCCGCGTCGCGCCTTGGCCTTGCCATTGCGCTCGTCCTCTCTTCCCCCCTGCTCGCCCAGGATGCAACTGCGCAGGACGCGCCCGGCTCGGCCACCACCCTGGACACCGTGATCGTCACCGGCACCCGTGCAGTGGACCGCACCGTGCTCGAATCCACCTCGCCGGTAGACGTGCTGACCGCCGAAGACATCCGCAAGGCCGGCGTGGTCAACGGCGAGCTGGGCAGCGCGCTGCAGGCGCTGCTGCCGTCGTTCAACTTCCCGCGCCAGTCCAATTCCGGCGGCGCCGACCACATCCGCGCCGCGCAGCTGCGTGGCCTGTCCCCGGACCAGGTACTGGTGCTGGTGAACGGCAAGCGCCGCCACAGCAGCGCGCTGGTCAACACCGATAGCAAGATCGGCAAGGGCACCACGCCGGTGGACTTCAACGCCATCCCGATCAGCGCGATCAAGCGCATCGAAGTGCTGCGCGACGGCGCCGGCGCGCTGTACGGCTCCGACGCGGTGGCCGGGGTCATCAACGTGATCCTCGACGACGCGCCGGAAGGCGGCGCGTTCGAGGCCAGCTTCGGCGCCAACCACACCGACCTCAAGCCGATCGACCGCACCATCACCGACGGCCAGACCAGCTACGCCAGCGCCAAGGTCGGCACCCGGCTGGGCGATGAGGGCGGCTTCCTGCGCGTGGGCCTGGAGCTGAAGAACCACGAAGGCACCAACCGCGCCGGCTTCGACCAGATCCCGCCGTGGGACCAGAGCGACACCAACCTTGCCCTGCAGGGCAAGCGCAACTACGTGCTGGGCGACGGCAAGACCAAGGATCTGAACGCGTGGATCAACAGCGAACTGCCGTTCGGTGAGACCTCCAAGTTCTACTTCTTCAGCACCTTCAACCAGCGCGACAGCGAAGGCGCCAACTACTTCCGCTACCCCGACAGCGACGCCAACTGGGCGCAGGTGTACCCGAACGGCTACCGGCCGATTTCCGAAGGTGAAAACCGCGACGTGCAGGCCGTGGCCGGTGCGAAGGGCCAATGGGGCGAGTGGAACTACGACGCCAGCCTGGACTATGGCACCAACAGCTTCACCTACCGCCTGCGCAACTCGCTCAATGCCTCGCTGGGCCCGACCAGCCCGACCCGCTTCAAGACCGGCGATTACCGCAACGAACTGACCGTGGCCAACCTCGACCTGGGCCGGGTGTTCAGCCAGGGCGAGAACATCACCCACAGCCTTGGCCTGGGCGTGGAAGCGCGGCGCGACCACTACCAGACCCGCCCGGGCGACCCGAGCAGCTATGCCGCCGGCCCGTTCACCGACCGCCCGACCGGCTCGCAGGCCGGCGGCGGCCTGACCCCGCAGGACGCCACCACGCTGTCGCGCGATGTGGCCAGCGCCTACGTCAGCCTGTCCAGCCAGTTCGGCGAGCACTTCTCCAGCGACCTGGCCGCGCGTTACGAGCACAGCGACGACTTCGGCGGCGAGCTCACCGGCAAGCTGGGCCTGCGCTATGAGTTCGCCCCGGCGTTCGCGCTGCGCGGTGCGATCTCCAACAACTTCCGCGCCCCGTCGCTGGCACAGATCGGCTACGAGTCCACCTCCACCGGCTACAACGCGGCTGGGCAGCTGGTGCAGGGCCGGGTGCTGTCGGTGAACAACCCGATCGCGCGCGGCCTGGGCGCCACCGACCTGAAGCCGGAGAAGTCGGTCAACACCAGCCTGGGCTTTACCAGCCGCATCGGTGACCACTTCGATGTCTCGCTGGACTTCTTCCAGATCGACATCGACGACCGCATCGCGCTGTCGGAAAGCATCACCGGCGATGCGCTCACCGACTACGTGCAGCAGCAGTTCGGCGTGGCCGGCCTGCAGAGCGCCAGCTTCTTCGTCAACGCCGCCGACACCCGCACCCGCGGTGCCGAGCTGGTGAGCAACTGGCGGCAGTCGCTGGGCAACGGTGAGCTGGTGCTGACCGGCACCTATGCGTACACCAAGACCACGCTGAAGAACGTGCTGGCTACACCGTCCAGCCTGCTCGCGCTGGACCCGGATTACGTGTTGTTCGGCGTGGAGGAAACCAACACCCTCACCGACGCCACCCCGCGCACCCGCGGCTCGGTGGCGGCCAGCTGGAGCAACGACCGCTGGTCGCTGAGCAGCCGGGTGAATCGCTACGGCAGCGTCACCCGCGTGTTCAACTTCGGCGACGGCTTCATCCCGCGCCAGACCTACGGCGCCGAGTGGCAGCTGGATGCCGAAGTGGAGTTCAAGATCACGCCGCAGTGGAGCGTGGCGGTGGGCGGGCAGAACCTCACCGACAACTACTCGGACCTGTCCAACGACGACATCTACTACTACGGCAACCTGCCGTATGACGTGTTGTCGCCGGTGGGCAGCAATGGGGCGTATTACTACGGGCGGGTGCGGTATACATTCTGACGGGTGCAGCCGACCAACGGTCGGCTCTACCGGGTCGTGTAGCCGACCAACGGTCGGCTCTACCGGCCAGGGGCGCGCGGCGTGATGCCATGACCTGGCAATCACACCCACGCTGGCATGTTGTCCCGCATGGCCAACGACCTCCCCCCACGTCCGCCGCCGCCGTTGCTGGACGATGCCTGCGCGTTGTTCCTCGACGTGGATGGCACCCTGATTGAATTCGAACGCGACCCCGAAGCGGTCACGCTGCTGCCGGAAGTGCGCAATGCCATCGGGCGCATCAGTGATCGCCTGGAAGGCGCGGTTGCGCTGATCAGCGGTCGCCCGCTCAACCAGCTCGACGACCTGTTCGCCCCACTGCACCTGCCCGCTGCCGGCCTGCATGGCCACGAGCTGCGCAGCGCCGACGGCCGCCTCGACAGTCCCGCCGGCACCACCGACACCAGCGAATGGCTGCACGCCGTGCACCAGCAGGCCATGCGTTTCGCGCACGGCCATCCCGGCGTGCTGGTCGAAGACAAGGGCCGCAGCCTGGCCCTGCACTGGCGCGGTGCGCCGCATGCCGCCAGCGACGTGCGTGCGTTCGCCGAGCGGCATATCCGCGGCAATGCCGCGTACCGCCTGCAGCCGGGCGACCACGTCGTGGAGTTTGTGCCGGAAGGCAGCGACAAGGGGCGCGCCCTGCAGCAGCTGATGCAGCACCCCCCGTTCCGTGGCCGCCTGCCGGTATTCCTGGGCGACGACCTCACCGACGAATTCGGCTTCGATGCGGCCAACGCGCAGCATGGCTGGAGCGTCCTGGTGGGCGCTCGCAGTCCCAGCGCGGCCGTGTTCGCGCTGCCGCACATCCGCAGCGTGCACGCCTGGCTGCAGGAAAACGCCTACTGACCCCTTCCCGCCCGCGCCACATCGCGCGTGGGCGCCCCACCCAACGTGCCGCTGGCCTTGCGTGC
>NZ_QAIW01000244.1:0-7781 GCF_003061285.1 Stenotrophomonas sp. HMWF003
GCACGAGCACCACATCGCCGGTGGTCACCTGCTCCAGCGGGATCTCCACGGTGGCGCCGTTGCGCTCTACCCGTGCGGTCTTGGCCTGCAGGCCCACCAGCCGCTTGATCGCCTGCGAGGTGCGCCCCTTGGCCCGGGCTTCCAGCATGCGCCCCAGCAGGATCAGCGTAACGATCACCACGGCCGCTTCGAAATAGACGTTCGCCGTTCCCTGAGGCAGCACGCCGGGCGCGAAGGTGGCCACCACCGAATAGCCATACGCCGCCGCCGTGCCGACCGACACCAGCGAGTTCATGTCCGGGCCACCCCGCAGCAGTGCCGGCACGCCCTTGCGGAAGAAGCGCAGCCCGGGCCCGAACAGGACCAGCGAGGCCAGCGCGAACTGGATGTACGAGCTGGTCTGCAGGCCCAGCGTATGCACTACCCAATGATGCATGGACGGCACCAGGTGCGAGCCCATCTCAAGGATGAACACCGGCAGGGTGAGCGCCGCGGCGATCAGCAGGGAGCGCTGCAGTTCGCGCCCTTCGGCCTCGCGGCGTTCGGCATCCTGGTCGCCCGCGCCGCCAGCTGCTGCCGCTACCCGGCGCGAGGTGTACCCGGCCTTTTCAATGGCCGCTTCCAGGTCGGCGATGGTGACCACGCCCGCCAGATGCCGCACGCGGGCACGTTCGGTGGCCAGGTTCACACTGGCCTCGATGACGCCCGGCACCTGCCGGAGGCCCTTCTCCACCCGACCCACGCAGGACGCGCAGGTCATGTCCTGGATCGCCAGCTCGGTGGTTTCTTCGTGGACGGCGTAGCCTGCACGTTCGATCGCCTCGACAACGGCCTGCGGATTGGCCGCCCCGATGAAGGTGACGTCGGCACGCTCGGTGGCAAGGTTGACCGAGGCCGTTTTCACACCGGGGATGGCGCTGATGGCGCGTTCCACGCGCCCCACGCAGGAGGCACAGGTCATTCCGCTGACCGGCAGGCTGAGTCGCCCGCCCAGCGGTTTGGTCAGTCGGGTGTCGTTCTGGAGTGCGGTGGAAGCCATCGGGCTGCCCCTTGAAGAAGGTAGGGTGAGTAGAGCGTGGGGGTTCCAACGATGGGAAGGTCAAGACCGGGAGATGAACCCGGTCAGCCGTGCGACAGGCCTGCTGCCGGCGCCGCCACAGTCGACGTCTTCCCGTGTGCAGGGAACCCAGCCGCCGCCCAGCGCCTTGTAGATGCTCACGGTGGCCAGCCGCTGGTTGGTCCGGGCCACCACCAGGGCGCGCCGGCTGGCGAAGTCGGCCCGCTCTGCTTCCAGGACATCCAGGTAGACGCCCTCCCCGTGCGCGAACTGCGCGCGCGCAAGGTCCGCAGCCTGGCTGGTGGCCGAGGCCTCCTGGAGCCGAAGCTGCAGGGCGGTGCCGGCCGCGCTGAAGGCGCCGAATGCATTGTCGGTCTCTTCCAGTGCGCGCAGCACGGTCTGGTCGTAGTGGATGAGCGCCTCGCGGGCGCGCGCCTCGCTCGCCGCGATTCTGGCGCGAACCCGTCCGATATCCAGGAAGGACCACCGCAACAGGGGCGCCAGCAGGCTGGACAGCGCCGAACTACCGCCGGTGGAGCCCAGGCTGCCGGCTACCACGCCGATGGAGCCCTGTATCTCGATCTGGGGATACAGCCCGGCGGTCTCCACCCCGATGTGCGCGGTAGCCGCGGCCAGACGCAGCTCCGCTGCCTCGATGTCCGGCCGCCGTGCCAGCAGCGCGGCGGGGTCGCCCACGATGATGCGCCGCACCTCCAGGGCGTGCGGTGCGGTGGACGGCACCGGTGCAACGAACGTCTGCGGTGTTTCGCCGAGCAGAAGGGCGAGTGCATTGAAGGCGACCGCGCGGCGCCGCTCCAGTTCGGGCGCCACCACCTCGACACTGCGCAGCGCCGCCTCCGCCCGCAGCCGGTCGAATCCACTGGCCGCGCCGGCATTCTCCAGGCCCTCGACCAACGCCAGGCTGTCACGCTGGCTCTGCGTGATGGCGGCAACCACCCCCAGCTCGGCGTCCAGGCCGCTCAGCTCGAACCAGGTGGCCGCCACTGCGGCCGCCACGCTGGCCTGCACGTCGCGCAGCAACGCCTCGCGGGAGCCGGCGTCGGCCTGGGCGGCCTCCGATGCCCGGCGGACGCGCCCGAACAGGTCGATCTCCCAAGATGCATCGATGGCCGCCCGATAGGTCTCGCTTCGGCGTGCCTGGCCCGGCGCGGTTTCCACGGCACCGCGCCGACGGTTTTCGTGGCCCACCCCTGCGCTTCCCTGCGGCAAAAACCCCTGGCGGCTCTCGCGCAGCAGGGCCCTGGCCTCATCCAGGCGTGCGGCGGCACGCCCGATGTCGTGGTTGGCGGCCCAGGCGCGCTGGATCAACGCGGTCAGTGCCGGATCATCAAAGGACCGCCACCACTCGGCGTCGATCGCCCCGGGCACCAGTGCGGCGGACGTTGCACCGAAGTCGCCCGGGAACGCCGCCGCCGACGGCAGACGCGGGGGTGACGGCGGGTAAAAATCGGGTCCCACCGACGCGCACGCGGACAACATGACGCTTGCACCAAGCGGAAGAAGAATCGAAAGACGACGGCCGTTGCTCACGATGCGATCTCCTCTGCGCGGCGTGCCGGCCCGGGTGCGGGCTTCTCGAAGCGGGACGAAATGCGGCGGATCAACACGTAGAACACCGGCGTCAGGAACAGGCCGAACACGGTCACCCCGAGCATGCCTGCAAAGACCGCGATGCCCATGGCCTGGCGCATCTCCGCACCGGCACCGGTGGCCAGTACCAGCGGCACGACGCCGGCGATGAAGGCGAGCGAGGTCATCACGATCGGACGCAGCCGCAGTCGACACGCCTCCACCACGGCGTCGACGGTGCCCCACCCGTCCTCCTCCAGGGTGCGGGCGAATTCGACGATCAGGATCGCGTTCTTGGCCGCCAGCCCAACCAGCACGATCAAGCCGATCTGGACGAACACGTTGTTGTCGCCGCCCATCAGCCATACACCACCGATCGCGCTGAGCAGACACATGGGTACGATCAGCAGGACCGAGAGCGGCAGCAACCAGCTGTTGTACTGCGCGGCGAGGATCAGGTAGGCGAGCAGCACACACAGCGGGAAGATGTACAGCGCCGCATCGCCGGCCAGCTTCTGCTGGTAGGTCAGCTCGGTCCATTCGAAACTCACGCCTTCGGGCAGGACCTCCTTTGCCAGGCGTTCCATCACCGCCACGACCTGGCCCGAGCTGACGCCCGGCGGCGCACCCCCGGAAATATCCGCCGAGGGATAGCCGTTGTAGTGGATGACCCGGTCCGGGCCCGAGCTGGGCGTGACCGTGACAAACGACGACAGCGGCAGCATCTGGCCGGCGGCATTGCGGACCTGCAGCTGGCCAATCGCTTCGGCCTGCATGCGATGTTCCGCATCACCCTGGGCAGTCACTTTGTAGGTGCGACCGAAGCGGTTGAAGTCGTTGATGTACAGCGAGCCAAGGTAGACCTGGAGCGACTCGAACACATCGGCCAACGGCACGCCCTGGCTCTTGGCCTTGGTGCGGTCGATCACCACGTCAAGCTGCGGCGCGTTGACATCCAGGCTGGTCATCAACCCCGCGACCTGGCCGGATTCTGTGGCCTTCATCATCAACATCTGGGTCTGCTGCACCAGCGCGTCCATGCCGACCCCGCCGCGATCCTCGATCTGCATCTTGAACCCCCCGGTGGCGCCCAGCCCCGGCACCGGCGGCGGCGGGAACACGCCCAGGAAGCCATCCTGGATACCGGCGAACTTCGCCTGCAGCCGCCCGGCGATCGCCGTGGCCGCAAGGTCGGGCGACGTGCGGTCCTTGAACGGATCCAGCATGACGAACATCACCGCCGCGTTCGGGACGTTGACGAAGCCGTTGATGGACAGCCCCGGGAAGGCCACCACGCTTTCGACCCCCGGTTCGGCAAGGGCCAGCTTCGA
Organism: Stenotrophomonas sp. HMWF003; assembly: GCF_003061285.1. Taxonomy (NCBI): domain Bacteria; kingdom Pseudomonadati; phylum Pseudomonadota; class Gammaproteobacteria; order Lysobacterales; family Lysobacteraceae; genus Stenotrophomonas; species Stenotrophomonas sp. HMWF003. The sequence goes on from NZ_QAIW01000244.1 coordinate 3,979, forward strand.
CATCTGCCGGACGACATCGTCGGTGCGGTCCAGGGAGGCCGAGTTGGGCAGCTGTGCGATCCCCACCAGGTAGTACTTGTCCTGCATGGGCACGAAGCCGGGCGGCACGATCTTGAAGCCAACCAGGGTCAGCGCCAGCAGACCGCCATAGACGAACAGGGCCACGCCACTGATGCGCACGAGTTTGCGCACGCCGTTGCCGTAGGCATCCGGGGCCCGCTCGAAGGGACGACTGACCCACTGCATGGCACGCGTGGCGCGGCCGCGCAGGCTGCGCGGATCACGCGGGGGAGCGACCTTGCGCGGACGCAGCAGCATGCCCGCCAACGCCGGGCTGAGGGTGAGCGAGTTCACCGCCGACAGAATCGTCGAGATGGCGATGGTGAGCGCGAACTGGCGGTAGAACTCGCCCTGCAGGCCGGTGAGGAAGGCGGTGGGAATGAACACGGCCGCCAGCACGGAGGTGATGGCGATGATGGGGCCGGTGACTTCGCGCATGGCGCGGCGTGCGGCTTCCACCGGCTCCTCGCCGTCTTCGATGTGGCGCTCGACGTTCTCGACCACCACGATGGCATCGTCGACCACGATGCCGATGGACAACACCAGGCCGAACAGTGACAAGGTGTTGAGCGAGAACCCCATCAGGTGCATGACCGCAAAGGTGCCGATCAACGACACCGGCACCGCCAGCAGGGGAATCAGGGATGCCCGCCAGTTGCGCAGGAACAGCACCACCACGATCACCACCAGGACGATCGCCTCCAGCAGCGTGGTGGCCACCGACTCCAGCGACGCCCGCACGAACACCGTCGGGTCATAGGCGATCCGCGACGCCAGCCCTTCGGGGAAGTTCTTCTCAAGACGCGCCATGGTCTCGCGGACCGCGGCCGAAACATCCAGCGCGTTGGCACCCGGGGCCTGGATGATCTGCAGGGCGACCGCGGGCTCGCCATCCAGCAGGCTGCGCAGCGCATAGGCGTCGGCCCCCATTTCGATACGCGCCACGTCGCGCAGCCGCGTGACCTGGCCGTCGCTGCCGGTGCGGATGATGATGTCGCCGAACTGTTCCTCGTCGGTCAGCCGCCCCAGGGTATTCACCGTTACCTGGAAGGCGGCGGTGGAATCGGGTGCCTGGCCGACCGAGCCGGCGGCCACCTGTACGTTCTGCTCGCGCACGGCGGCGATGACGTCGCCGGCGGTCAGGCCCCGCGCGGCAATGAGGCCGGGATCCAGCCACAGCCGCATGCTGTACTCGCCTGCGCCCCAGACCAGCACATCGCTGATTCCCGGGATGCGGGACAGTTCATCGCGGACCTGCAGGTAGGCATAGTTGGAGATGTAGAGCGGGTCGTACCGCTGGTCCGGCGAGACCAGGTGCACCACCATCAGGATGTCCGGCGAGGTCTTCTGGGTGACAACGCCCTGGCGCTGCACGTCGGCAGGCAGGCGCGGCAGCGCGCGCGATACCCGGTTCTGTACCTGAACCTGGGCCATGTCCGGATTGATGCCGTCGGCGAAGGTGACGGTGAGGATCATCCGCCCGTCGGTGGCCGACTGCGAGGACATGTACATCATGCCTTCGACACCGGTGATGGCCTGCTCCAGCGGCGCTGCCACCGTCTCTGCGATGACCTTCGGATTGGCGCCCGGATAGGACGCGGTGACCTGGACGGTTGGCGGGGTGACCGCGGGATATTCGCTCAGCGGCAACTGGAAGAACGCGACGATGCCGGCGATCACCATCAGCACCGACAGCACGATGGCGAAGATCGGTCGATCAATGAAGAAGCGCGGGAAGTTCACTGCGCTGCTCCTTGCTTGCCGGGCGCCTTCAGCGGCACGCCATCAATCGCGCTCACCTGCGGCGTCACCTTCATGCCGGGGCGCACCAGCCCCTTCACGACGATGCGTTCACCCGGCTGCAGCCCCTGCTCGATCACCCTCAGCCCGTCCACCACCGGGCCCAGTTCCACCGGGCGGTACTCGGTCGTATCGCCCTTCCCTACCACCAGCACATAGCGGTGGCCCTGGTCGGTGCTGATCGACTGGTCCGACACAAGCACCCTGTCCTTCGACGTACCCGCCTCCAGCCGCACCTTGGCGAACAGGCCAGGCGTCAACTGGCCGTCCGGATTGTCGATCACCGCGCGTACCCGCACCGTGCCCGTGCCGCGATCTGCCGCGTTGGACAGAAAATCAAGGCGCCCTTCACGGCGGTAATCCTTGTCCGTGACCAGTGCAACGCTGACCTTGGCCGAGCCTGGGCCCGCAGCGTGACCGTCCGTACGGCCCGCCGCCAGCGAGCGCAGGTAGGTGCGCTCGTCCACGTCGAAATAGACGTGAAGCGGGTTGATCGACACGATCGTGGTGAGCGGGGTGACCCCGCTGGCGACATAGTTGCCTTCGGTGACCAGGACCTGCCCAACGCGGCCGCTGATCGGCGAGGTGACACGGGTGAAGCTGAGGTCCAGCTGCGCGGCATCCAGCGCCGCCCTCGCCGCATCCACCTGGGCCTTGCCTGCATCCAGCGCGGCCGTGGCGGAGTCCAGCCGATTGCGCGCCACGATCTTCTGGACGAACAACTGTTCGGCGCGCGCATGGTCGGCCTGGGCGAGCGCGGAGGCCGCTTGTGCCTCGCGCAGCCGCGCGGCAGCGGCATCGCGTGCGGCCTGGAACGGTCGCGGATCGATGTGGAAGAGCACTTTGCCCTTCTCCACCACGCTGCCCTCCGGGACACTGACCTGCTGGATGTAACCGGCGACGCGCGGGCGCAGCTCCACCTGTTTGACCGCGGTCAGCGAGCCGGTGAACTCGGCGAAGGGCGTGACCGGGCGGACGATGACCTCGGCCACGGGCACACCGGGCGGCGGGGCGGAGCCACCGCCAGGCGCGGTCTCCTTGCAGCCAGCGAGGGCGAGTGCGGCGCCGATCGCCAGGGTCATCAAGGTGGTGCGCGTGATTGTCATCGTTGTACCTTTCGCGACTGCAGTTGGATGTCGGGTGTGCTGAACCGAAGCGGCTCCGGCGACCGTTGTCCGGCATGCCACGCTTGGAAGGTCAAGCGGTTTCTGTTGGGCGGGCCATGGCGCGGACGTACCGGCCAATCCGCGGGCACGGCAACGCCGCCCGACGCGCGCAGCGGGGGCACGCCGGGTGCAGGGCCCAGTTCAAGATCCGTGAGGTGGGTGGGAACGGCCACCCACCATGGCCAGGCGCACAGCGTGAAATGTCGGCGGGGCGGGTGAATGGAGCGAATTTCAAACGTTCGATTGAAACACCCGTAACTTCGCCGAACTGGACACCATCAGCAGGTTCCGCCAGACTTCGCCCTTTCCCGCTTCGTGGCACCCATGGCGAAACTGCTGGTCCTGCATGGCCCCAACCTCAACCTGCTCGGCACACGCGAGCCGGGGGTGTATGGGCACACCACGCTGGCGCAGATCGACCAGGCCCTGCTGGCCCAGGCGCACGCCGCCGGGCACGCCGTGGAGAGCCTGCAGTCCAACGCCGAACACCACTTGGTGGACCGCGTGCAGGCCGCCCGCGACGACGGCACCGCCTTCATCCTGATCAACCCGGCTGCGTTCACCCACACCTCGGTGGCCCTGCGCGACGCGCTGGCCGCGGTGGACGTGCCGTTCATCGAAATCCACCTGTCCAACCCGCATGCGCGCGAGCCGTTCCGCCAGCACAGCTATTTCAGTGACAAGGCGGTGGGCGTGATCTGCGGCTTCGGTGCCGACAGCTACCGCTATGCGATGGATGCCGCCCTGACCCGCCTGCAGGGCGCGCGCGCCTGATGA
>NZ_QAIW01000245.1:0-1629 GCF_003061285.1 Stenotrophomonas sp. HMWF003
GTGACGAACAGTACCGGCGTGAGCAGCAGGCCCAACGCGATGGCAGCAACCGTCGGTGCAGTGCGACGGGCCGCCGCGGTGCCCGCGAGGAAATTGCCGCCGATGCCCGCGATGCCGTAGCCGAACAGCACGGCCCCCATCCAGCGCGGATCGATGCCGGCCACGCTGACCAGCAGCGGCCGCACGAAGGTGAAGGTCATGAAGTGAGCGCCGACCAGCAGCAGCGTCAGCAGCAGCCCCGCCTGCAACGCCCGGTTGCCCAGCTGCCCGCGTAACTGGCGCAGCGTGGGCGAAGACGCCACCGGCAGCGCCGGCATCGCCAGAAGATGCAGCACCAGTACCGCTGCGCTGAACAACGCCATCCCGGCAAACGCCCAGCGCCAGCCGGCCAGGTCGCCGATCCAGGTGCCCAGCGGTACGCCCAGCACCGACGCCGCCGCGACGCCGCCGAAGATGATCGACGTGGCCAACCCCACGCCCTCGGCCGGCACCAGCCGCGCAGCCAGACCACCGGCGATGGCCCAGATGCCGCCCATGCAGAATCCCACCAGCACCCGCGCGGCGAGCAGCCAGTAAATGTCCACTGCCAGCGCCGAAGCCAGGTTGGCGACCACCAGCAAGGCCAGCAGGCCCGCCAGGATCCAGCGGCGGTCAACACCACCGGCGCCGATCACCGCGATCGGGGCGAACACCGCGGCCAGCAGCGCCGGCAGCGAGAGCGTCAGGCCCACCGTACCGGTGCGCGTGCCCAACTGTTCGGCGATGCTGGACAGCAGGCCTACCGGCAACATCTCGGTGGTGACCACCGAGAACGTGGCCAGGCCGGCGGCAACCACCGCCAACCAGGGACGCGGTGCGCCGGCGGGGGCAACGGCAACGCGGGTCATCGGTCGGATCCTGCAGCAAGGGAGGCGGGCGCGTCGTCCGCACCCGGGGCGCCGCCTGTCTTCGCGGGCAGACGCTGCTGCACCCACAGCGTGGTGAGCACCACCAACGCAGCGCCGGTGGCGGCGACCCCGAAGCCCGCGCGTGCCCCGGCGATATCCACGACCTGGCCGGCCGCGGCCGCACCCATCGCCACGCCCACGTTGAGCCCGGCCAGCAGCCAGGTCATGCCTTCCGTCAGCCGATGCGCAGGCACCAGCCGCTCCACGATCGACATCGCCACGATCATGGTCGGCGCGAAGAACATCCCGGCCACCAGCACGGCCACCGCAAGCGCGGCGATGCTGTCCACCTGCAGCAGGGGCAGGGTGGACAGCGCGGTTGCCATGCCACCCAGCAACAGCAGCCGCCGCAGCGGCCACCTCAGCGACACCGCACCGAATACCAGCCCGGCCACGCACGATCCCAGTGCATAGGCGGACAGCACCACGCTGGCGGCGCCAGGCACGCCGCGCTGCGCGGCGAAGGCGACGCTGGTGATGTCCACGGTGCCCACAATCACGCCCATGGCCACCATCAGCAGCGCCAGCAGACGCACGTTCGCCATGCCGATCGCCGACCCGTGGCGGTCGCCCGCATCGATGGGCTGCAGGGGCGGTTCGCTGCCGCGTTGCACGACCAGCGCGGCGACGCCCAGGGCCAACAGCACGGCGGCGGCGAACAGGCCGGCCAGCGGATCGACCA
>NZ_QAIW01000245.1:1687-2806 GCF_003061285.1 Stenotrophomonas sp. HMWF003
GTCTGCAGGCGCGGCTGCCCCCGGTACAGCGCGGCCCAGCGCGCGCGCACCATCGCCGACATGCTCGGCATGCACCCGGCCAGCACCGCCCCGGCAAACAGCGTCCCTGCCGGCGCCTGCCACGCGGCGGCGGTGAGCAACAGCGCCATGCCGAACACACTGACCGCCGTGGCGACCGGCAGCACGCGCGATTGCCCATGGCGGTCGACCAGGCGTGAGATCTGCGGCGACAGCAACGCGTAGGTGACCACGAACGTGGCGGTCACGGCACCGGCCAGGGCGTAGCTGCCACGCAGCTGCGCGATCAGGGTGATGATGCCGATGCCGGTCATCGGCAGGGGCAGGCGCGCCAGCAGCCCAGCCAGGGCGAAGCGTCGGTTTCCGGGGTCGGCGAACAGGGTTCGGTACGGGGTGAGCATCAGGTTTCTCCAGAAGTCGGCCGTCGGCCCGCACGGGCTGGCGAACATACATACGGCACGTATGAATAAAATCCTATATACATACGGCGTGAATGTAAATAATCATACGCATCGTATGTAAGGAGCTGACCGGATGGCCCGCCGTACCCGTGCCGAGATGGAAGAAACCCGCGCCGCCCTGCTGGCCACGGCGCATGCGGTGTTCACCGCGCAGGGCTATGCGGACGCCTCGATGGACGATCTGACCGCCCAGGCGGGGCTCACCCGTGGCGCGCTGTATCACCACTTCGGCGACAAGAAGGGATTGCTGCAGGCCTTGGTGGCGCAGTTGGACACCGCCATGGATGCCCGGCTGCAGACGATCTCGGCGACCGCCGCCGATCCCTGGGACGGGTTCCGCAGCCGCTGCCATGCCTATCTGCAGATGGCCTTGGAGCCGGACATCCAGCGCATCATGCTGCGCGATGCGCGCGCGGTGTTGGGCGGGGCGTCACCGGAGGCGCAGCGCCATTGCGTCGCCTCGATGCAGGGCCTGATCGAGAACCTCATGCGCCTGGGCGTGGTGGCCGATGCCAACCCGCAGGCGCTGGCCTCGTTGATTTACGGCAGCCTGGCCGAAGCGGCGTTCTGGATCGCCGAAGCGCCCGAGGCGACAGAGCGCCTGGGCCAGGCACAGGCCGCGCTGGATCTGCTGCTGCGC
>NZ_QAIW01000246.1:0-807 GCF_003061285.1 Stenotrophomonas sp. HMWF003
CGGCCAGCAGGAAGCGGCCGTCCGGCGACACGTCCAGGTCCAGGTAGACGCCGGCGGTGGACAGCGGCGTGGTCACGCCGTTGAGCGTGACCCGCACCGGCTGCGCGCTGGCGTAGTAGTCGAACAGGCGCGCATCGGCCTCGTTCTTGAGCAGGTCCTGGTAGGTGCGGATCGCACGGACGCCCGCATCGGCCTCGGTCTGCTGGATCGCAGGACCGGCCGGCACGCCACCGGTCGCCGGGGCCTGGCCCTGGCCCTTGAGCTGCTGGGTCACCAGCAGGCCACGGCTGTCAGGCAGCCAGGTGTAGCCATCGCCGAGCACGGTGTTCAGATCGGCCAGCAGGCGCCGCGCCGATCCGGAGGCCACATCGACGATCCACAGTTCATTGGCGCCAGTGGCCGCATGCACCTGGTTGAAGGCCAGGTACTGCTGGTCGGGCGACCACGCCATGCCGGCGATCGACAGCGGCTGCGGCAGGCCGGTGATCTGGCGCTCCTTGCCGTCGGCCACGTTCAGCAGCCACAGCTTGTTGCCGAAGCTGAAGCGGCTGGCGGCATGCGTGGCCGGGTTGATGCGCAGGCCGGCCAGTTTCAGCTCGGGCTGGGCCACCTCGGCGATGGACGGCAGCGACGGGGTCTGCAGCATCGCGGCGATGTCGCGGCGCGGGGACAGGCTCAACGTGGGCGCACGCGGCGCATCCACTACCGCCTGCAATGCCGCCGAGGGCAGTGTGTAGCCCTGCTCGCCCTTGGCAGTGGCCACCGGCGGGGCGGCGGTCTTGCCTGCCGGGGCGGCCAGTGCCAGCG
>NZ_QAIW01000246.1:817-5976 GCF_003061285.1 Stenotrophomonas sp. HMWF003
TTGCGTGTCATGTTCGATCCCTGTGCTGATGCAAACCTTGGACCTTAACAGCCGGGCGCCGTTCGCCCCCCTGCCGATGGTTGGGGCCGCGGCCGATTCATGCCAACGCAACCGGCCGCGATATAATGGGCGCCCCTCCACCGAGGGGCGCTGCGACCGTTCCGGACCCTGTCCGGCCGGCCAGGCTCGGTGGCCAGGTTTGTTCCAACGGCGCCCGGCGATTACGAGTCTTGTTGTCATGCGGGTGTCGGATTGCCGACATCGCGTCTGACGAGCATGGCGCGTCACTACCGGAGCTTACGAATGAATGCTGTTGCCAAGACCTTCTCCACCGAAGGCGATTACAAGGTTGCCGATATCTCCCTTGCCGACTGGGGTCGCAAGGAACTGGACATCGCCGAGCATGAAATGCCGGGCCTGATGTCGATCCGCCGCAAGCACGCCGCCACCCTGCCGCTGAAGGGCGTGCGCGTGACCGGTTCGCTGCACATGACCATCCAGACCGCGGTGCTGATCGAGACCCTGAAGGACATCGGCGCCGACGTGCGCTGGGCGTCCTGCAACATCTTCTCGACCCAGGACCACGCCGCTGCCGCGATCGCCAAGTCCGGCACTCCGGTGTTCGCCTGGAAGGGCGAGTCGCTGGAGGAATACTGGGACTGCACGCTGGACGCGCTGACCTTCACCCTGCCCGACGGCACCCTGACCGGCCCGGAGCTGGTGGTGGACGACGGCGGCGACGTGACCCTGCTGATCCACAAGGGCTATGAGCTCGAAAACGGCAGCGACTGGGTCAACGAAAAGGCCGCCTCGCACGAAGAACAGGTCATCAAGGACCTGCTCAAGCGCGTGGCCAAGGAGCGTCCGGGCTACTGGGCCCGCGTGGTCAAGGACTGGAAGGGCGTCTCCGAAGAGACCACCACCGGCGTGCACCGCCTGTACCAGCTGGCCCAGGCCGGCACCCTGCTGATCCCGGCGATCAACGTCAACGACTCGGTCACCAAGAGCAAGTTCGACAACCTGTACGGCTGCCGCGAGTCGCTGGCCGACGGCCTGAAGCGCGCAATGGACGTGATGCTGGCCGGCAAGGTTGCCGTGGTCTGCGGCTACGGCGACGTGGGCAAGGGCTGCGCCGCTTCGCTGCGTGCCTACGGCGCGCGCGTGGTGGTCACCGAGATCGACCCGATCTGCGCCCTGCAGGCGGCGATGGAAGGCTTCGAGGTCAACACCATCGAATCCACCCTGGGCCGTGCCGACCTGTACGTCACCACCACCGGCAACAAGGACATCATCCGCATCGAGCACCTGAGCGCGATGAAGGACCAGGCCATCGTCTGCAACATCGGCCACTTCGACAACGAGATCCAGGTCGATGCGCTGGTGGGCTTCCCGGGCGTGCAGCACGTGAACATCAAGCCGCAGGTGGACAAGTACATCTTCCCCAACGGCAATGCGATCTTCCTGCTGGCCGAAGGCCGCCTGGTCAACCTGGGCTGCGCCACCGGCCACCCGAGCTTCGTGATGTCCAACTCGTTCGCCAACCAGACCCTGGCCCAGATCGACCTGTGGGCCAACAAGGACAGCTACGAGAACAAGGTGTACCTGCTGCCCAAGCACCTGGACGAAGAAGTGGCCCGCCTGCACCTGGAGAAGATCGGCGTGAAGCTGACCACCCTCACCCAGGAACAGGCCGACTACATCGGCGTGCCGGTGGAAGGTCCGTTCAAGCCGGATCATTACCGCTACTGATCGGCCTGCCGATCCTGTTGCGTTGAGATGGAACGGGCGCCTTCGGGCGCCCGTTCTTGTTTCTGCTCAGCCTTGTGGCGGCCGCAGTTCGCCGCCGATCCAGCGCCCCTGGTCGTCAACGGCCCGCGCCAGCCGGCGCTCCCTGCCCCACTGCGCATACTCCAGGCGCACCCGGTCCAGCGCCGCCGGCAACGGGGGCAGTGCATCGGGCGCCGGCGCACGGGTAAGGGCGGTATCCAACAGGTGCCAGTGATTGCCCAGCAACACCCAACGTTCGTGCCGCACATGCCGGTGCGCACGCGATTGGGTCCACAACTGCACGATCTCCATCATGGCCTGCGCGCGCCCTTCCACGATGTGCAGTTCAGGACGTGCGCCGCGGCGCTTGCATGCCATGACCACCGGACGCCACGCCCGGAAGACGGCCCAGCCCGCGCCAACAGCGGCGAGGAGGGCGAAGAACAGTCCACCGGCAGGCGAGCCGCGCTCCAGGACCGTCAGCGCCAGGGTGGCCGCCATCGCCAGGCTGCCCGCAATGCCCGCGCCGAGGATCTGCCCCGTCGTGAACGCGACCGCCGGCAGCGGCCAGCGCTCCAACGGGGTGCATTGAATCGACGGTGCCGGCTCATCGGCCTGCTGCACGCCCAGCAGAAGATCCGGCGTACCGCGTTCCACGTACACCTGCAGCGGCGTCGCGCGCGGGTACATCACCAGCGCGGTGATGAATGTGTCGTTCAACCGGCGGAACCGGGCCGGCAACACCATCACCAGCGGTGACGCCAGAGCGACACCCGCCAGTGCGATGCTGCAGCCTTCCTTCGCGTTCCAGAACGGGCCAAGGGCGGTCGCCGGGCACGCCATGCCCCAGGCCTCGCCGCGCCGGAGCGCGACGACCAAGGGCGCGATCTTCCTTCCCATGTAGCGCGCCATTACAAACGCGACCAGCAGTGTGCCCAGTGCCAATCCCCCGCACAGCCAGGCGATGGCCGGCGATTGCGCCCATTCGTTCCATGTCATCCACGTGGTGAGCGCCGCAATCCCCAGCATCATCGACACCCCGTACAGGTGGGCCAGCAGGTGCGGCAACCGGCTACGCAGCGACTGCCAAAGCTGCGCACGCAGCACATCGGTCAAGGGAACGCGGACGAAGGGCGGGAACGGTTTGCGGTGGGGCACGGCGCATCCTTGCGGCTGTTTCATCGAGCGTCCAGATGCTGATCGGCTGCGCACACCCGGTCAAGGCCGGCCAGCAGTCGTCTCGGTCAAGGCAAGACGCGCGCACCACGCTACGATGCCCCCATGACCCCGGCCATCAACCTGCTCAAGAAGCACGGCATCGCCCATAGCGTGCTGTCCTACCACCACGATCCCGAGGCCGCCTCCTACGGTGGCGAAGCCGTGCAGCAGCTCGGGCTGGACCCGGCGCAGGTGTTCAAAACCCTGCTGGCCAGCACCGAGAAGCACGAACTGCTGGTGGCGATCGTGCCGGTCAGCGGCACGCTCGACCTGAAGGCGCTGGCCGAGGCCGCCGGCTGCAAGAAGTGCGAGATGGCCGACGTGGAGCAGGCGCAGCGCGCCACCGGCTATCTGGTCGGCGGCATCAGTCCACTGGGGCAGAAGAAGCGGCACCGCACCTTCCTGGATGTCACCGCGCAGGCGCTGCCGGTGGTGCATGTGAGCGCGGGTCGGCGCGGGCTGGAAGTGGCCCTGTCGCCAGCCGACCTGCTGCAGCTCACCGGCGGCACCTACGCACCGATCGGCAAGTTGCGATGATCGGCAGCCTGTTCGAGCGTCTGTTCGGCACGCCCCTGCCGCCGCTGCAGGAAGGCCGCCCCGGCACCGCCCTGCTGCGGGCGCTGGGCAGTAGCGACTACGGCCTGCTGCGCACCGCAGCGGCCACCATCGCCCTTACCCGCGAGGCGGCCCTGCTGGATGACCTGGCGTTGCAGCTCCCGTATGTGGAGGCGGCTCGCGCACGCTACACGACCGACCCGAAGTGGATCCGCGAGCACTACGAACTGGACGTCGTGCTGCGCAAACTGCGCCACTGGCGTGATCGCAGTGGCTGCCTGTGCCAGCTGTATCCGCACTGGATGCATTACGAGCCTGGGCGCGAGATCGCCAGCGGCCATGTGATGCCCATCGCCACGGGCGTCGCCGAAGGTGGCTGGGGCGATACGCAGGACGCCACCTGCACCGTCTGCGGACGCGGGTGGCGCTGCACTGATCGGGAGTATCACGCGCCCTGGTGGGAGTGGAGCCCACTACCGCAACCCTGATCGTGTCCCTGGGGGTAGAGCCACGCCATGCGTGGCTGCCGCGATGCCGGGAGCGGTGCAGCCACGCATGGCATGGCTCTACGGGGTCATCCGGTTACGGCCGCCAGTTGGCATTGCTCTCCCAGAACGCCACCGCACGCGCATAGGCGTCACGGTCCAGCGGCACGCCCGATCCGCCCTCGTCCACGCCCAACGCGTTGCGCATCATCGTGATCGGCGCCATCGGCACTTCGTCCGGCTCGGCGGTGTAGATGCAGCCGACGATGCCCCAGTCGGCGTCGATCGGCGAGCCCTCCTTTGCCAGCTGTTCGGCGCTGTAGAGGATCACCACCAGGTAGTTCGCGCGCGGCGATTCCACACCCTCGAACCAGCGCACCAGCACCGGCAGTTCGTTGCGCTTGCGTGCTTCGTACGCGCTGTGCAGCTGGTGGCGGTTGGCGTCGGTGATCGGCACGGTCAGGCAACGCGTGCTGGTCCAGTTCTCGTACACGAACAATTTGCAGAACGGCGCGTAGCCGTCGAGCACCTTGAACGGTGCATGCGCGTTGAGGTGTGCCTGGAACTGTTCGGCGGTGCAGTCCTGGATGGTGTTGCCGCGTGGGATGCGCGGGAACAGGCGGGGACGGGCGAAGTCGGTGAGGACGATGGACATGGGGCACGCAGCGGGAAAACAGGCGCACAGGGTAACCGGCCCGGCATTTGAAATCCGTTTCACATCGCCTGCCCAGACTGCGCCCACCCCTTGAAGGAGCGCGCACCATGACCCTGAATTTCCCACGCTGGCTGCTTGTGCTTGCGGCCACCCTGCCCCTGGCCGGCAACGCGTCGACGGCCGCCCCCCCTACCCCTGCGCGCGTACTGCTGGTGGTCAGCGGTGAAGGACGCGACCAGGGCAAGACCCGGCCCGGGTTCGAGATGGACGAGTTCGCGCAGGCCTGGCTGATCCTCCGCCAGAACGGCTTCGAGATCGACGTGGCCAGCCCCGCTGGCGGCGCGGTGCAGGCCGACAAGTACAACCCCGCCGAGACCTTCAATGCCGCACTGCTGGCCGATCCGCAGGCGGTGGCGAAGCTCGCCGCCACCCTGCCTACCGCCGCACTGCAGCCGCAGGCGTACGCCGGCGTGTTGGTG
>NZ_QAIW01000247.1:0-2587 GCF_003061285.1 Stenotrophomonas sp. HMWF003
GTGGACACACGCGCCGGGGATGGGATCGGGGGGGCAGCGCGGGGACCGGTCGGCGAGGTCGGGGTGGCCGTGCCGGTCGCCGTTGGGACCGTCACCTCCTGCCTACCCTGCTGGCGATCGCGCACGATCAGGCCAGTCCATTCGCTGATGGATGACACGCACTGCTCCCGGAAAGCGCTAGTTTACAGATTGAAGGCCGCAAGCCCAAGCACTGGATTGCGGTCCCCACAAAAAAAGGCGCCCCGGCAAGGCCGGGGCGCCCATGGCAGCAGAAGGAGGCTCAGCGCTTCTTTTTGGCCTCTTCCTCTTCTTCCTTCTGCGGGGCCTGCTCGCCCCTGGCCTTCATTTCGGCCGTGGCCTGGGCCCGGCGCTTGGCTTTGGCGTCCGCCTCGGACTGGGCCTTGTCGGCCTGTTCGCCCTGCTGCGGCGTGGGCTGGCCCTGTCCGGCGTTCTGGGCCATGGCCAGCGGCACGGCCACGACGGCGGCGGCAATGGCAACGATGGTCAGCAACTTCTTCATGGGTCACTCCTCGCGGTATCGGCTTGGGATGGGGTCGCCGGGTACGGTTTCCACCACGCACAGTGTATCCAACCCTGGTCGGCCGCCCCCTGAACGTGCGGCGTGCAAAAAAACCGTCCAGACCGCAAACTTCGCCGTCGCTTTGCGCTATATGAAAACAGATGAACGCCCGTTATAACGCCGCCGATATTGAAGTCCTGTCCGGCCTGGACCCGGTCAAGCGCCGCCCCGGCATGTACACCGACACCGCGCGCCCGAACCACCTGGCGCAGGAAGTCATCGACAACGCCGTCGATGAGGCCCTGGCCGGGCATGCCCGTACGGTCGAGGTCACCCTGTACAAGGACGGCAGCTGCGAGGTCAGCGATGACGGCCGCGGCATGCCGGTGGACATCCACCCCGAGGAGAAGATCCCGGGCGTCGAGCTGATCCTGACCCGCCTGCATGCGGGCGGCAAGTTCAACAACAAGAACTACACCTTCTCCGGCGGCCTGCACGGCGTGGGCGTCAGCGTGGTCAATGCGCTGTCGACCCTGGTCGAGGTGCACATCAAGCGCGATGGCAGCGAGCACCGCATCACCTTCCGCAATGGCGACCGCGCCACCCCGCTGGAAGTGGTCGGCAGCGTCGGCAAGAAGAACACCGGCACCCGCGTGCGCTTCTGGGCCGACCCGAAGTACTTCGATACGCCCAAGTACAACCTGCGCGCGCTGCGCCACCTGCTGCGCGCCAAGGCCGTGCTGTGCCCGGGCCTGACCGTGAAGCTGCGCGACGAAGCCACCGACGAGCAGGACACCTGGTACTACGAAGACGGCCTGAGCGATTACCTCAAGGCCGAGCTGGGCGAGCGCGAGATGCTGCCGGCGGACCTGTTCGTGGGCCACCTGAAGAAAGAAAACGAGATCGTGGACTGGGCCCTGGCCTGGATCCCCGAGGGCGAGCTGGTCCAGGAAAGCTACGTCAACCTGATTCCGACCGCCCAGCACGGCACCCATGCCAATGGCCTGCGCACCGGCCTGACCGAGGCGCTGCGCGAGTTCTGCGACTTCCGCAACCTGCTGCCGCGCGGGGTCAAGCTGGCCCCGGAAGACGTGTGGGACCGGGTGTCGTTCGTGCTGTCGCTGAAGATGACCGACCCGCAGTTCAGCGGCCAGACCAAGGAGCGCCTGTCCTCGCGCCAGGCCGCCGGGTTCGTCGAGGGTGCCGCGCACGACGCCTTCAGCCTGCTGCTGAACCAGAACGTGGAGATGGGCGAGAAGATTGCCCAGCTGGCCATCGAACGCGCCAGCGCGCGCCTGAAGACCGAAAAGCTGGTGACCCGCAAGAAGGTCACCCAGGGCCCTGCCCTGCCCGGCAAGCTGGCCGACTGCATCAGCCAGGACCTGTCGCGCACCGAGCTGTTCCTGGTGGAGGGCGATTCGGCCGGCGGCAGTGCCAAGCAGGCGCGCGACAAGGACTTCCAGGCCATCATGCCGCTGCGCGGCAAGATCCTGAACACCTGGGAAGTGTCCTCGGGCAGCGTGCTGGCCTCTGAAGAAGTGCACAACCTGGCCATCGCGATCGGCTGCGACCCGGGCAAGGACGACATCAGCGGGCTGCGCTACGGCAAGGTGGTGATCCTGGCCGACGCCGACTCCGACGGCCTGCACATCGCCACGCTGCTGACCGCCCTGTTCCTGAAGCACTTCCCGGCGCTGGTCGATGCCGGCCACGTGTTCGTGGCGATGCCGCCGCTGTTCCGTATCGACGTGGGCAAGCAGGTGTTCTACGCGCTGGATGAAGAAGAGAAGCGCACCATGCTGGACAAGATCGAGCGCGAGAAGATCAAGGGCACGGTCAGCGTGACCCGCTTCAAGGGCCTGGGCGAAATGAACCCGCCGCAGCTGCGTGAGTCGACCATCCACCCCGACACGCGCCGCCTGGTGCAGCTGACCATCGACGATGGCGAACAGACCCATTCGCTGATGGACATGCTGCTGGCCAAGAAGCGCGCGGGCGACCGCAAGCAGTGGCTGGAGAACAAGGGCGACCTGGCCTCGCTGGAAGTCTGATCGCGCCGCCCGCCGC
>NZ_QAIW01000247.1:2617-7376 GCF_003061285.1 Stenotrophomonas sp. HMWF003
GATGACCGGTATCCGCGCCGCCCTGCCCGCCGACTACGACGCCATCACCGACCTGTGGGAAGCGTCGGTGCGGGCCACGCACGACTTCCTGCCCGAACACGCCATCCAGACGCTGCGACCGCTGATCCGCGAGGTCTACCTGGCGGCGGTGGACCTGCATGTGCATGGCGATGCGCACGGCGGGATAGACGGATTCGTCGGGGTTGCCGAAGGGCGGATTGAAATGCTGTTCATCCACCCGCAGCGGCGCGGCGGTGGCATCGGCAAACACCTGCTGCGCCATGCCATCCAGACGCTCGGTGCCACCGCACTGGACGTCAACGAACAGAACCCGCAGGCGGTCGGCTTCTACCAGCACCAGGGCTTCGTGGTCACCGGGCGCTCGCCGCTGGATGGCCAGGGTCAGCCGTATCCCTTGCTGCACATGGCGCTGCCCGGCGCGGCCCGCCCTTCCACCTGATCGAGTGTTCCCATGTATTTCGACCCGACCCTGCAGCTCAACAGCGCGCGCCTGGTACTGAGCCCGATCCGCGCCGCCGACGGTGCGGCCCTGTTCGCCATCCAGTCCGACCCGGCGGTGATGCGCTACTGGAACCACCCCGCCTGGACCGACATCAAACAGGCCTACGCGCAGATCCTGGACGACCTGACGGCGATGCGCGCCGGCACCCAGCTCAAGCTGGGCATCCGCGAACACGCCGACGCACCGTTGCTCGGCATCTGCGTGGTGTTTGCGATCGATGCCGAGTCACGTCGCGCCGAGATCGGCTACCACCTGGCGCCGGATGCACAGGGCAAGGGCTACATGCGCGAAGCGCTGCAGTGCTTCATCGACCACCTGCTGGACGACCGTGGCCTGCGCCGGCTGGAAGCCGAGATCGACCCGCGCAACGTGCCCTCGGCCCGCGTGCTGGAGCGGATCGGGTTCCAGCGCGAAGGGCTGCTGCGCGAGCGCTGGTGCGTGGGCGGAGAGCTGTCCGACTCGGCGTTGTACGGGCTGCTGGCACGGGACCGTAGCGCCTGACCGCTGCGCTGCGCGGGCGGGCGGGCGCGACCCTGCCTGCGTCCTATTGAAAAACCCGCCTTTTGGGCGGGTTTTTCGTGGCAGCCGGGCAGCCGGGCAGCCGGGAAGCTTGGCAGCCGGGCAGAGCCCGGCTCTACCGGGAGGCTTACGCCCAGCCGAACAGTTCGAACAGGCGCAGGATCAGGTACGCGCAGCCGCCCGCCGCCGGGATCGTGAGGATCCAGGCCCAGACGATGCGCTCGATCACGCCAAAGCGCAGCGAACGCGGGTTCTTGGCGTAGCCCACGCCCATGATCGCGGTGGAGATGCTGTGCGTGGTCGAGACCGGCATGCCGAAATGCGCCGCCAGGGTCAGGATCGTGGCCGAGCTGGTCTCGGCGGCGAAGCCGTGGATCGGGTGCAGCTTGACCATCTTGTGACCCAGGGTCTTGATGATCTTCCAGCCACCCGACGCCGTACCGGCGGCCATCACCACCGCGCAGGTCAACACGATCCACATGGCGATGCCGTCACCGGCACTGGCCTGCGGATGCATGAAGGCCAGCCACGACGGCAGGTCGTTCAGCGCACCGGTCGCTTCGGCGCCGATCAGGGTCATGGCGATGATGCCCATGGTCTTCTGCGCGTCGTTGTGGCCGTGGGCGAAGCCCATGTAGGCCGCCGACACGATCTGGGCCTTGCCGAAGAACGCATTGACGATGCGCGGACGCGCCAGGCGCCCGAGCCAACCACCGGCCTTGGCCATGCCGGCGATGATCGCCCAGAGCAGCAGCATCACCACGATGCCCAGCAGGAAGCCGGCCACCGGCGAGGTGATCATCGGCAGGAACACCTTCCACAGCAGGCCCTTGTTCTGGGCCCAGGTGCCGATCCGCTCGGACCAGATCAACGCGTCCCAGTTGTTGTGGGCCGCGGCCAAGCCGGCGCCGCACAGGCCGCCGATCAGGGCGTGCGAGGACGACGAGGGCAGGCCCTTCCACCAGGTGATCAGGTTCCAGATGATGCCGCCCAGCAGCGCGCACAGGATCACCTGCGGGGTCACATCGACCACGTTGGTGTTGAGCAGGCCCGAGGCGATGGTCAGCGCCACGGCGGTGCCGGTCAGGGCGCCGATGAGGTTCATGAAGGCCGCGAGCATCACCGCCCAACCGGGCGAGAGCACTTTGGTCGCCACCACGGTGGCGATGGAGTTGGCGGTATCGTGGAAGCCGTTGATGAACTCGAAGACGAGCGCGGCCAGGATCACCACCAGAACAAGGGTCAGCATGCTGTGGCGTCCGTCAGCTGTTCTTCAGCACGATCTGGTACGCCACCACACCGGCCTCGCGGCAACGGTCGATGGCTTTTTCCAGGATCTCGAAGAACTCCTTGAGCAGGAACATCTGCAGGTTGTCCAGGCGGCCGGAGTAGATGTCGCGGTACAGCTCGAGCATCAGGCGGTCGGCTTCATTCTCCAGCGAGCGCAGCTTCTCGTTGAGCGCGGTCATCCGGTCCAGGTTCATGTGGCGCAGGTCGTTGACCATCTCCACCACCACGCTGGCGGCCTGCTCGAGCATCGCCGCGCGCGGCGCGAAATCGATGTGCTCCAGGTGGGCGGTGGCCAGCGAGTAGCGGTCGGCGAACTTCTCGACCTGTTTGGGAATCTTGTACAGGGCCGAGCCCAGCGCTTCGATGTCCTCGCGCTCGATCGGGGTCATGAAGCTGTCCACCAGGGCCTGGCTGATCTTGTCCGAGGCGGCACGTTCGCGCAGGCGGGCCAGCTTGAAGGCGTCCAGCGCCGGCTGGCGGTCCGAATCGCGCAGCATGGCGTGCAGCGCCTTGGCGCTGTCCTGGGCGGCCTGGGCAGCCTCGTCCAGCAGGGTGTAGAACTGTTTGCCGGAGCCGAAAATGGTCTGCAGAGAGAACATTGAGAAACCTATTCGCCGTCGAGGAAGGACGGCACCGGGCGGAATTATGACGGTTTGATGTCCATTCCGGGTACTCCCCCCTGTCTTCACGCCGCCAAGGGCCTGGCTGAACGACTCTGTTTGCTTCCCTGCCCCGGCCTTTTGTTAAGATGCGCGGGCGCCTTCGGGCGCACTCTATGGACGACGACCCTTACCCCCCGCCGCACCGCCGCGCTCACGCGCCCTACGGTAGCCGCCATCGCTTGAACACGCCCTCCCTGCCACCAACCGGGGACGACGCCCGTGTTTGAACTGATTATTGTCCTGGCCCTGATCCTGCTCAACGGCTTCTTCGCCATGTCCGAGATGTCGGTCATGACCTCGCGCAAGAGCCGCCTCAAGCAGATGGCCGGCACCAGCAAGCGCGCCGCACGCGCGCTGGAACTGTCTGAAAAGCCCGAAAGCTTCCTGTCCACGGTGCAGATCGGGATCACCCTGATCGGCATCCTGACCGGTGTGTTCGGCGGCGAGGCGATCGGCCTGGCCATCGCCGAGTGGCTGCACAGCGTTTTCCCCGCCTTTGCCTATGCCAGTGAAGTAGGCAAGGCACTGGCCGTGGCGCTGATCACCTTCCTGACGCTGATCTTCGGCGAACTGGTGCCCAAGCGGCTGGCGATCACCCGCTCGGAGGACATCGCCGGGCTGGTCGCCTGGCCGATGGGCTGGCTGTCGCGGATCGCCTTCCCGGCGGTGTGGCTGCTGTCACACAGCACCCGGCTGGTGCTGCGGGTGCTGGGTCTGGGCAAGGACGAGGCCGCATCGGTGACGGAAGAAGAGATCCGCATGCTGGTGGCCGAAAGCCACGAGGCCGGCGTCATCGACGCGCACGAGCGCGACATGATGAACCGGGTGATGCGCCTGGGCGACCGCACCGCCGACAGCCTGATGACCCCGCGCAACCGGATCGCCTGGCTGGACACCGTGGCCGACCCGGAGAAGAACATCGCCACGATGCGCGAGAACGAGTTCTCGCGGTACCCGGTGTACCGGGACAACGACCAGGACATCGTGGGCGTGCTGGAAGTGAAAAGCCTGGTGACGCGCCTGGTGCGCGATGACCATTCGCTGTTCCAGCAGCTGCGCGAGCCGCTGTATGTGTCCGAATCCACCCATGCGATGAAGCTGCTGGAGATCTTCCGCGAGGAACAGCAGTCGATGGCGCTGGTGGTGGACGAATACGGCGAGATCCAGGGCCTGGTCACCATCAGCGACCTGATGGGCGCGGTCGTTGGCCGCCTGCAGTCGGTGGAGAACGTGGACGAGGACGCCCTGGTGGTGACCCGCGAGGACGGCTCCTACCTGGTGGACGGTTCGCTGTCGATCGAAGACCTGCGCGAACTGATGGGCAATGCCGAACTGCCCGATGCCGAAGACGGCGACTACTACACGCTGGCCGGCATGTGCATCCACTTCTTCGGGCGCATTCCGCACGCGGGCGAGTATTTCGACTGGGCCGGCTGGCGCATCGAGATCGTCGACCTGGACGGTGCGCGGGTGGACAAGCTGCTGCTGCGCACGCTGTCCGAAGAAGAGACCGATGAACTCACCGGCTGATCCAACGCCGCCGGACGCGGGGCGGCCGGCGTACCGCAACGAAGGCATCCGCACGTTGCTGGCGATGTTCGACCACGGCGACCCGGAAGAGCGGCTGCTGCTGGGCAACATCCTGCAGGACCTGCAGCAGAGCGCGTTCGGTGTGTTCCTGTTCGTGGCGATCCTGCCGGCCTTCATCCCGATCCCCGGCGTGGGCGGCGCGGTGAGTGGCCCGCTGATCCTGCTGATCGGCGGG
>NZ_QAIW01000247.1:7388-9260 GCF_003061285.1 Stenotrophomonas sp. HMWF003
TATCGACGGCGCCCTGCGGCGGCTGGACAAGCTGCTGAAGCCGCGGCTGCCCGCCCTGCTGGTGCCGCGGCCGGCGCACGCGCTGACCGGCCTGCTGTTGATCCTGGTGGCGGTGCTGCTGTCGCTGCCGATCCCGTTCACCAACTACCTGTTCGGCTTCCAGCTGCTGCTGTTCGCGCTGGCGTTGCTGGAACGCGACGGCATGCTGATGCTGTTGAACTGGATCGGCGCGCTGGCCGCGGTGCTGTTCTTCGGCTTCAGTTCCGGGCAGCTGGTGAGCTATACGGTGGAGCAGGTCCAGCGCTGGTTCTGAGGGGCGCGCCGACAGGCGCCGACCAACGGTCGGGGCCTCCCCCGGGTAGAGCCGACCGTTGGTCGGCTGCCCGGAAATCGCCCGGCACTCACGCCCCGGGCTTGAGATCCACCGTACCGGTGTCGGACAACGCGCCCGGGTCATCGGTGACGGCCGACAACACGAAATACAACGCGCTGCCAAGCAAGCCGCCGGGGCCGTCCCAGTACTCGGCCGATTCGGCGCTGACATGGATCAGGCGCAGGTTGGGGTCGTCCTTGCCACCGGGGAAGAACAGCTTCATCGCCGGCGACCACAGTTCCTCGATCTTCGCGCGGTCATCGACGATGCGTGCGGTGCCGGCGACCGACACGTAGGTGTTGCCCGAGGGCGAAGAGTAGGACACGTTGACGCGCGGGTTGAGCGCGATCTCGGCCACCTTGGGGCTGTCGGCTTCGGTGGCGAACCAGAGGTCGCCGTCGAACTCGACCTCCTGCGTGCCGAGCGGGCGGCTGTAAAGCCGGCCGTCGACACCGACGGTGGTGAACATGGCGATGTCGACATCGCGGATCATGCCCGCCAGTTGTTTGATGTGCTGTTGGCGGTCGTGTTCTGCCATGGGGTGACTCCTGAAACGGGAGCCCCCATCACAGCCGATCGGCAGCCACGGCAGCGTGAACCGCGCGGTCACGCAATCTTCGCGCGCACTCGCAACGCTGTCTCTACGCGTTGGCCTTCCACGCCTGCATCGCCAGCCCGAACGAGCGCTTGCGCGCGCCATGATCGAAGATATTGGCGGTGAGCAGCAGTTCGTCAGGCTTGTGGCGCGCCGCGAACGCGGCCATGCCCTCACCCACCTGGCGCATGTCGCCGACCACCGCGCAGGCCAGCGCGTTCTGCACGCCCAGCTTTTCATGCGGCTGCCAGAAGTCTTCGATGTCGTTGATCGGCGGCGGAATCAGCCCCGGCTTGCCGCGGCGCAGGTTGACGAAGCTCTGCTGCTGGGTCGTGAACAGGCGCTTGGCCTCCGCCTCGGACTCGGCCGCCACCACGTTGATGCCCAGCACCGCGTACGGCGCCTCCAGGTACTGCGAGCGGCGGAACTCGCGGCGGTACACCGCCAGCGCCTCGTCCATCGCATCCGGCGCGAAGTGCGACGCGAACGCGAACGGCAGGCCCATTGCGGCGGCCAGGCGCGCGCTGAACAGGCTGGAGCCCAGCAGCCACACCGGCACCGGGATGCCGGCGCCAGGCACCGCACGCACCGCCTGGCCGGTCTGTGCCGGTTCAAAGTAATGCAGCAGTTCGCGCACGTCCTGCGGGAACTGGTCGGCGCTGTCGAAGTAGCGGCGCAGGGCGCGCGCTGTGGGCTGGTCGGTGCCGGGCGCGCGGCCCAGGCCCAGGTCGATGCGATCGGGGTAGAGCGAGGCCAGCGTGCCGAACTGCTCGGCCACCTGCAGCGGTGAATGGTTGGGCAGCATGATGCCGCCGGCGCCTACGCGGATACGCGTGGTGCCGCCGGCCACGTGGCCGATCAACACGGCGGTGGCGGCGCTGGCGATTCCGGGCATGTTGTGGTG
>NZ_QAIW01000247.1:9279-11713 GCF_003061285.1 Stenotrophomonas sp. HMWF003
TCGCAGACGGGGGCCAGATCAAGAATCGACAGTTGCATGGAGGGGTTCCGTCCAGAAGTCATCCCTTCCAGATGGGGCTGGCCACCGCCCGCCGCCAGTGCCGGTGGCGGGATGCTGATTCCTGCGGTTCGGGTTCGTGAGGGCGCTACCCGGCCGCCGGTAGCGCCGCGCCCTGCCCGCCGAGCAGCGCTCAGGCGGCTTCGGTACCGGGTTGATCCACCAGCGGCTGCAACTGCGCATCCAGCGCCACGCGCTCGTCGAACACGAAGCACCGGCCCTCGTAGCCTTCGCCGCCGACGGCCTCGAAGTACCCCAGGATGCCGCCCTCCAGCTGCAGCACGTTGTCCATGCCGTCGTTGCGCATCCACAACGCAGCCTTTTCACAGCGGATGCCGCCGGTGCAGAAGCTGACCACGGTGCTGTCGCGCAGCGCCTCGCGGTGCGGCGCCAGGGCATCGGGCAGGTCGGTGAACTTGGTGATCGGCAGCACCAGCGCATCCTGGAAGGTGCCGTAGGCGATTTCCTGGGTGTTGCGGGTGTCCAGCATCACCACCGGCTTGCCGGCATCGTCATGGCCCTGGCGCAGCCAGCGCTGCACCGTGGCCGGGTCCACCGCCGGCGCGCGCGGATACGCAAGCGGCTGCCCATCGTCGATGCGGAAGCTGATGATCTCCGGCTTGACCTTGGCCTTGAGCCGCGCGAACGGCTGCATCTGGCTGTAGCTGGTTTTCACCCGCAGCCCGGCAAAGCGCGGGTCGGCGTGCAGGGCAGCGTAGAAATCGGCAATGCCGGCTTCAGCGCCGGCCAGGAACAGGTTGATGCCCTCGCCCGCCACCAGAAGGGTGCCGCGCAGGCCGGCCACGGTGGCGCGCTCCAGCAGCGTGGCGCACAGCGCGTCGGGGTCGGCGATGGGGGTGAAATGGTAGGCGGCGGTATTGGCGATCATTTGCGCAGTATAAATGCCGGCCGCCACGCTGCCGGACCGCGGGCCGCCCGCGGTTCAGCCGCGCAGCAGCACGAACGGCAGGAACACCAGCGCCGCTGCGGCGACCATGCCCAGCAGCACCGCAATCACGAACAGCGGCCGGCGCTGCAGCAGACTGCCGAACGTTTCGGCGGTGCCATCGCGCAGCGCCGCCTCGCGCTCGGCCCGCACGCGCACCCCGCGGGCCGCCTGGTAGGGCGCCATCAGGGCCTTGGCGCGCGGCAGGTCCTCATTGTCACGGATCCAGATTCCGCCCCAGGAGATGCCCCACGGGCTGGGTTCGGTGCGGTAGTGGGCGATGCCCGCCTTGTCCAGCAGGGCGATCACGTCCTGGATTTCATCGTCCGCGACATTGCGCAGGTTGAGCAGCAGTTTCGACATGCGCCCATGATAGCGCCCGGCGATGCGCTACCCTTGCGTCCCGTTTTTGCGATCCGGAGCCGCCATGCGCCGCCTGCCCTCCTATCTGCTTGCCCCCCTGATGCTGCTGGCGCTTGCCGGCTGCACCCCGCCCGGCCCGCCGCCGGGCGGCAGCATCGCCCGGTTCGAGAAGATCGACACCCAGCCGGGCACCGGCGCCGAGGCCACGCCCGGCAGCAAGGTGACCGTGCATTACACCGGCTGGATCTACGACGAACGCACCGCCGACAAGCACGGCGACAAGTTCGACAGCTCGGTCGACCGTGGCGAACCTTTCAGCTTCGACCTCGGCCAGGGCCAGGTCATCAAGGGCTGGGATGAAGGCTTCGCCGGGATGAAGGTGGGCGGCAAGCGCACGTTGATGATTCCCGCCGAGTACGGCTACGGCGACCGTGGCGCCGGTCCGATCCGGCCCGGTTCGTCGCTGGTGTTCGATGTTGAACTGCTCGACGTCACCCCGCGCTGATTGGCCTGCATGACCGTTTCCAGCACTGCCGCGCGACGCGTGGCGATCATTGGCGGTGGCCCGGCCGGGCTGATGGCGGCCGAAACCGTGCGCGCCGCCGGCCACCAGGTCGATGTGTACGAGGCCAAGGGCTCGCCCGGGCGCAAGTTCCTGATCGCCGGCAAGGGCGGGTTGAACCTGACCCACTCCGATGCGCACGACGTGTTCGTGGCGCGCTACCGTGAGCGGGCCGCCGAGGTGGGCGCATGGCTGGCCGATTTCGATGGCCCGGCGCTGCGCGACTGGGCGCTGGGTTTCGGCGTGGAGACCTACGTGGGCAGTTCCGGCCGGGTGTTCCCGGTGGACCGCAAGGCCGCCCCGCTGCTGCGTGGGTGGGTGCGCCGCCTGAAGGAACAGGGCGTGCGCCTGCATGTGCAGCATCGCTGGACCGGCTGGGCGGACGACGGCGCCCTGCGCTTCGAGACGCCCGACGGCGAGGTGAACGTGCAGGCCGATGCCGTGGTGCTGGCGATGGGCGGTGGCAGCTGGCCACAGCTCGGCTCGGATGCGGCGTGGGTGGCACC
>NZ_QAIW01000247.1:11723-15008 GCF_003061285.1 Stenotrophomonas sp. HMWF003
ACTGCGGGTTCGACGTCGACTGGACCGCGTACTTCCGCGAGCGCCAGGCCGGTGCACCGTTGAAGCCGCTGGTGGCCCACTGGGTCGGGCTGGATGGACAGCCGCGCACGCTGCAGGGCGAGTGCGTGATCAGCGCCGACGGCATCGAAGGCAGCCTGGTCTATGCGATGGCCGCCGACCTGCGCGACACCCTTGCCCGCGATGGCGCGGTGACGCTGCATCTGGACCTGCTGCCCGGCCAGACCGAGGCGCAGCTGCTGGACAAGCTGCAGCGCCCCCGCCAGGGCCGCAGCTTCGGTGAACACCTGCGCCGCCAGCTGGGCCTGGGCGGAGTCAAGTCGGCGCTGCTGTTTGAAGTACTGGGCAAGGACGCCGGCCAATTGCCTGCCGAACGCATCGCCGCCGCGCTGAAGCGGCTGCCGCTGTCGCTGCTGCGCCCGCGCCCCATCGCCGAAGTGATCAGCACCGCCGGCGGCGTCCGCCTGGAGGCGCTGGACGCGCAGCTGATGCTGCGCGACCTGCCGGGCACGTTCTGCGCCGGCGAGATGCTGGACTGGGAAGCACCCACCGGCGGCTACCTGCTGACCGCCTGCTTTGCCAGCGGGCTGCGCGCCGGTCGTGGCGTCATCGCGTACCTGCAGGCCCGGTAAGCGGGCCGCGCCGAACCCGGTGGTGCCGACCGCTGGCCGGCTCCATGCACACCCGACACGCCCCGGTAGTGCCGGCCGCTGGCCGGCTCCAGGCATATCTTCAGGCATCCCGGGGAGCCGGCCAGCGGCCGGCACTACCTTGTGCTTCAGGCATCCCGGGGAGCCGGCCAGCGGCCGGCACTACCTTGTGCTTCGGGCATCCCGGGGAGCCGGCCAGCGGCCGGCACTACCTTCTGCTTTGGGCATCACGGGGAGCCGGCCAGCGGCCGGCACTACCCTGCACCGCGCCCCCAGCGGCCAGCCCGGGTCAGGGGCGCTGCATGCGCACCGAGGCGAGCGCGATACCGCTGGGATGCGGGTAGCTTTCCTCGCGCAGCGCCCGGAAACCGCAGCGCTGGTAGAACGGGACCGCGTTGAGCGAGGCCGACAGCACCAGCGGACGCGCCGGGTCGGCCAGGGCCTGCAGAGCCTGCATCAGCACCTGGCCGATGCCACGCCCGCCACAGTCGGGGTCGACGAACAACGCATCGATTTCATTGCCTGCTGCATCGAAGATGCCGTACCCCAGCAGCTGCCCTGCCCCGTCTTCGGCAACCACGCACCCGCCCTGCCCGATCAGGCCACGGTACTGCGCCGGCGGCGGCGAGGCGGCCCACGGCGCGATCACCTCCGGCGGATAGGCCGCACTGCACAGCTCACGCACGCAGCGGGTGCGCAGCGCCCACAGCCGCTCGGCCTCTTCGGCCGTCCCTACCCGTAGCGACGGGCGCTGGCCGGCAGCCTCGCCCTCGCCGACGGTTCCGGCCATCACCGCGACTTGCTCGTGCGCAGCGCCTGGATCCGCGCCGGCGGCTGGAACGAATCGCTGCGCGCATCGCTCCAGTAATCATGGAACACCGCATGGTCGGGCACCTGCCGCAGCAGTTCACCCGGCGCCAGGTAGCGGTACAAGGACGCCAGCGAGCGGATCTCCACCGGCGATACCCGGCGCAGGATGTGCTCGGGACCCAGTTCGGACGGGTGGTTCAAACCGGCTGCGCACAGCAGGTCGCGCAGCGCGCGCACGGTGTTGTCGTGGTAACTGTGCACGCGGGTGGCCTTGTCGGCGGCATCCAGGTGGCGCCAGCGGTGCGGGTCCTGGGTGGCGATACCGGTGGGACATTTGTCGCTGTGGCAGCTCAGCGACTGGATGCAGCCCAGCGCGAACATGAAGCCGCGCCCGGCATTGCACCAGTCCGCCCCCAGCGCGATGGTGCGTGCGATCTCGAACGCGCTGGTGACCTTGCCGGCCGCGCCCACCTTGATCCGGTCGCGCAGGTCCAGGCCCACCAGCGTGTTGTGGACCAGCAGCAGTGCTTCGTGCATCGGCACGCCGACGTGGTCGATGAACTCGGCGGGCGCCGCGCCGGTGCCGCCTTCGGCACCGTCGACCACGATGAAGTCCGGCAGCAGCTGGGTCTCGTGCATCGCCTTGGCGATGCCGAACCACTCCCACGGATGGCCGATGGCCAGCTTGAACCCGACCGGCTTGCCACCGCTCAGCTCGCGCAGGCGCGCCACGAACTGCAGCAGCTCCACCGGCGTGCTGAACGCCGAATGCTTGGACGGCGACACGCAATCCACGCCCATCGGCACGCCCCGGGTGACCGAGATTTCCGCGCTGACCTTGGCCGCCGGCAGCACGCCGCCATGGCCGGGCTTGGCGCCCTGGGACAGCTTGATCTCGATCATCTTCACCTGATCGGTGTTGGCATTGGCCACGAACTTCTCTTCGCTGAAACCACCCGCGTCATCGCGGCAGCCGAAGTAGCCCGACCCGATCTCCCACACCAGGTCGCCCCCCATCTCGCGGTGATAGGGCGAGATCGAACCTTCGCCGGTGTCGTGGTAGAAACTGCCGCGGCGCGCGCCTTCGTTGAGGGCGCGGATCGCGTTGGCCGACAGCGAGCCGAAGCTCATCGCCGAGATGTTGAACACGCTGGCCGAATACGGCTTGGCGCAATTGGGGCCGATCAGCACGCGGAAATCGCTGTGCGCGATCTCGGTGGGCGCCAGCGAGTGGTTGATCCACTCGTAGTCCACCGCATAGGTGCTGCGCAGCGTGCCGAACGGCACCACGTCCATTTCGTTCTTGGAGCGCTGGTAGATCAGCGCGCGCTGCTGCCGCGAGAACGGCACGTCCTCCAGGTCGCTCTGCACGAAATACTGGCGGATTTCCGGGCCGATCGACTCCAGCCCGTAGCGGAAATGCGCCATCACCGGGTAGTTGCGGCGCAGCGTGCTGCGCTTCTGCAACAGGTCCCAGGTGCCGAGCACCACCAGCGCGAGGGTGCCGCCGACGCCCCAATACCAGGCCGGCCATATCGTGGCCAGCCACAGGCAGACCGGCAACAACAGGATGGCGAGCACGTAGACCAGGTAACGATGCATGGCTTTCCTCGATCAATAACGCATTCGAGTCTACAACCGGTCGTCGACAACGTCCCGTGGCCAGACCGATTTGACGTCGTACACCACCCCGTCGGGGGTGAGCAGCGCGCGGATGGTGGCCGCGTCGAACGCACGGAACTCGTCGTGGGCCACGGCCAGCACCACGGCATCGAACGCGCCGGGATCGGCCCGCTCTACCCAGTGC